>JAWOHT010000266.1:0-4016 GCA_046485045.1 Bacteroidales bacterium | reverse complement strand
ACGAAAATTTATTACAGAGGCATTTCGTGTTAATTGCAAGCAAGGAATACCGTGCCATAGTACATGGGAAAATGGGAAATTTATGGTAAGGCTGCTAATCAACTACAGGGCTGGAATACCGGGAAACATGTTAATATTTGTGGCAAAAATTAGGTGGGGAAATTTCTCCACAATGGTATTGAGGGGTGAAATTAGCAACCTCCTTTTTTACCTTTTTTAAGATTTAATACCCACTAGTGTTTGGGGTATAAAATACACAGGGCAGTTTAGGTGACAGCCTTACTTGGCGGGTGTACATCTAATCATATCATACTTTAAATAAACTATTTATCCTACAACTTCATAGCATCCACCACACATATCATAAATAAATAGTACAGTTTTTGAACCAAGTAATCTAAACCAAAAAAAATATATTATGTTCCATGATTTTAATTTACACGGCTGGGGAATGGGATGGGGTTGGATCATTAGCCTTATCGTTATTGCAGCAATTGTTTGGTTGCTAGTAAAAGCTATCAACAGGACTGGCCAATCGAAACGCTTAGGCGAAAAAAATCCACTGGATATTTTGAAAGAACGCTATGCCAGAGGTGAGATAACCAAAGAAGAATTTGAAGAACGTAAAAAAGACCTAACCTGAAATGAAAACCATTAAGAACCTTCTCCTTTTGAACGCTATTTTACTCTCCTGTTTTCTAGTGAACGCCCAAACCGATACCACCTTTTATCATATTACTCTGGAGGAACAAACGGTTAACAAAACAGGAAAGGAAGTTCCCGGCATGACAATTAACGGAACAATTCCCGGACCTGTCCTTCGCTTTAAAGAGGGAGATTATGCAGTAATTTATGTTGAAAATAAAATGGGCGTAGAAACCTCTATTCATTGGCATGGAATATTGTTGCCTAATTTTTTTGACGGTGTGCCTTACTTAACTACTCCTCCAATAATGCCGGGAGAAACTCAAAAGTACGAATACGAGCTGAAACAGTCGGGCACCTATTGGTACCATTCTCATACCATGTTGCAGGAAGAAAGCGGGATTTATGGTGCATTTATCATCGAGCCACAAGAAGAGTCGCTTGATTATGATAAAGAACTGGTAATAGTATTATCCGACTGGACAAATGAAAACCCCATGAATGTTTTGCGGAATTTAAAGCGGGGAAACGAATGGTACGAGATAAAAAAAGGAACCGCCACTCCGCTCAACCAGGTGATTGCCCGTGGAGCCCTGGGCGCCCAAATAAACTTTTGGAAACAAAGGATGGAGGGAGCAGATATTGCTGATGTTTATTACCCGGCTTTTTTGATAAATGGAGAACAGGAACAGAAATACCCTGATTTTCAACCCGGAGAAAAAGTGAGGTTACGGGTTATCAATGCCGCTGCATCAACTTACTTTTGGATTACTTTCGGAGCAGGTAATCCCATATTGGTTTCTTCCGATGGGCTTGACGTTGAACCGGTTGAGCGGGATTATACCTTGATTGCCGTTGCTGAAACATACGATTTTATTGTCACCATCCCAGAAGACGGCCAATTAGAATTCAGAGCCACTGCGCAGGATGGTTCAGGTTCCACAGCTGCATTTTTGGGAGAAGGACCGGTGCAGCCTGCGCTTGATGTACCCCAACCCGATAAAATTGGCATGATGAAAGAAATGGCTCAAATGAACATGAAAATGGGCGCACCGGCCATAAAATTTCAGCCAAAAAAAGATGACCCTCAAAAAATGATGGAGAAATGGGGCATGCAGATGGATGGACAAATGCAAATGGAAAATAAAAATGAAGGTGAAAACGGCAACATGAATGATGGCAATGATATGAATATGGGGCATGATGAAATGGATAAAGGAGCAATGGCCATGCGCTCTGAAATTGGTTACGACCATTTAAAATCGCTGGAAAAAACAACCTATCCTGGAGATGCTCCCGTTAATGAAATATTACTGAATCTCACTGGAAATATGAATCGGTATGTCTGGAGTATGAACGGGATTCCACTCTCAGAAACGGATAAAATAATAATCAAGGAGGGTGAAATTACCCGGATTACCATGAACAACCTTACCATGATGCACCATCCGATGCATCTGCATGGACATTTTTTCAGGGTTATCAATAAACACGGCGAATACTCACCATTGAAGCATACTGTGGATGTGCCATCCATGGAAAAGGTAACCATTGAATTTTATGGCGATGAATATGGCGACTGGTTTTTTCATTGCCACATACTGTACCACATGATGGGCGGAATGGCCCGGATATTCAGCTATGACACCCCGCGCGATCCCCGCCTGGAAGAGCATCCGGTTTCAGGGCTGATACATGAAACCAACCAGTACTATTCATGGGGAATGGCCGATGTTGCCACCCACTTTGCAGAACTGAACCTGGTGAGCTCAAACATCCGAAACCAGTATAATTTAAACTTCGAATACGGCTGGAACCAGCTAATGGAAGCAGAGTTTACCTATCAGCGGTATCTGCACAGCTATTTTAGTGTTTTCGCCGGAGCGAATATAGAAAATGAAGAAAAATACAGTTTTAATGAAATCCATACAACAGCTATTGCCGGAATCCGGTATTTTACTCCGTATATGTTTCATTTGGATGTTCGGATAGACCATCAATTGCGGCCGAAGCTTAGCCTTGAAAAAGAAATGATGATTTTTCCGCGGACCATTCTGTTTGGCGAATTGGAGTATAAGGCTGATTTCGGATTGGTTAATACCCTCGTAAACGAAGCAACTGGTGAACCGGTAGATTACAAGGATAAATTTACCTGGTCGGTTGGCCTTGAATATTTATTGTCGCGAAACTTTGCACTTTTGGCTGCCTACGACAACCGGTTTGGAGCAGGTCTGGGACTTTCCATTCTCTTTTAATTCTAATGAAAATAACTTTTAATACAGGCCACTTTAAAACTTTTGGTAGGGGTATTAACGGGTTTATCTGCAAGCAAATAAATACATTCACCTAAAAAATTCTAAAATGGAAAATAATAACGGCATGAATCAAAGCAAAGGAAGAAAAGGTAATTATACAAAATTCGTATTGATGTTGTTAGGATCCTTTACCGCAATGTACATTACCATGTATTTTAACACCTACGAAACAGGCCACGTTTATTTCAGTCTTACCCGTTTTTACATGGCTTGTTTAGGGATCTCTGCGATGGCAGTGATAATGCTATCATTTATGATAAATATGTACAAGAATAAAAAAAAGAATATTGCTATTTTTTTGGGCAGTTTTATTCTTTTTGTAAGTGCCTTAACCATGGTAAGGACGCAAACCCCAATTGGTGATGAACTGTATATGAAAGCGATGATTCCTCACCATTCAATAGCTATTCTCACCAGTGAAAGGGCCGATATAAAAGACCCGGAAGTAAGGAAATTAGCAAATGAAATTTTAAAGACCCAGGAAAAGGAAATATCAGAAATGAAAGCATTAATCAAAAGGTTGCAGTCAGAAAAATAATTAATCTTGACGGAGGTTTAGTGATTAAAAAAGTTTGTAATTTCAACCGGGCCCTTATCAACAAATCTGTAACATCGAAACGGTCAGGCAAAAAATCTAAATAACAGCTCACCGGGGGCAATAAGCTTTTACTTTAATATCTCCACTACGATCTCATTCCTGCGATTGATCACCTGGTAAGGCGGGTTGTAACCCAGGTAAATGAAATTGCCGTTGTGGGCAATGCCTTCTTTGGCAAGCAGTGCTTTCAGGGTTTCGGTCATTTCGGCGATTTTCGCGTCCGAAGCCCAGCCGCTGAATTTGATGGCTGCCATAACCACCTCAGGTTTTTCGTAGAATTCTATGTCCTGCCGATTGGGAGCCGGAAGGCTTTCAATGGTATATTTTGAAGGCATCATAAATTCCATTTCCAGGCCTTGTCCACGTTGCATGGCCACCGGTGAGGTCATGGCAATGCTTTCGTTGCGCTCGTTGCCGCCAAAAATGTAAGAGGCCAGGGTGCGGAAGGCCGCTGAAGA
>JAWOHT010000237.1:0-15994 GCA_046485045.1 Bacteroidales bacterium | reverse complement strand
TCTAATTTATAAAGCCTTTCATTAAAACCGGTAACCGAGTGAAACTCCAAAACCTGTATTCTTAACCAATGATTTATCATCGGGAAAAATTTTATATTCAGGATTTATTTTAAGCATTCCTAGTTGTGTGTTCAACTGGAAAAATATTCCACTTGCCATTTCATATCCTGCAAAAATATTACCGCCTGCATCAAATGCCCTGTAATATGGTGTAAGAATATTACCGTTTTCCACAACGCTTATGAATTCAATATCAGTCTCGGTATCGTTTTCTGATATTACCTTACCCATTATACCATAACCAATGTAAGGACCAAATCCAACCAGAATATAACCATTGCCTAACAAGCCTTTGTAAACAAAATTCAAAGGCAATTCAATATAAGACAGTTTGGTTGTTGAACCCGCTGAGCCATTTGTACTTTTTGCGCCTTTTGTTGTAAAGAGCAGTCCGGGTTGAAAATAGAACTCCGGAGCAACAGGCATCTGAAGATTGATTCCGGCATGATATCCAATAATCATATCATTTTCAAGTTTGTCCCCGTTAAAATCTTTACCGTTCAAATTCTGAAAATTTACACCGCCAAGAACAGCAAAAGATATTCTTTTTGCATCTTGAGCAATAGCAAAGGAGTAGGAGAGTATTGCGATCAATACAATTATAAATAGTCTTGTTTTCATTTTTAAATTTTTGTCAGATTCAGATTATATAATTACTTAGATCCCATAGTTTTAGCATCGGCTTTCATCTTCTCATTTGCACTTATGAGAAACTCAACCCTGCGGTTTTCAGCCCGGCCCGATGCTGTTTCATTGTTATACTTTGGCATAGTTTCACCAAATCCTTTTATGGTAACACGGTTGTTGCTTATTCCCTTATTATTCAGATAAGCCGATACAGTTGAAGCTCTCCTTTCAGACAGACTCTGGTTATAGGCTTCACTCCCCTTACTGTCAGTATGTCCCTGTAGTTCGATATCTGTGTCAGGATAACCATTTAGTACTTTAACCAGTTTATCGAGATTTGTCCGGGCAGCATCAGACAGATTTGACTTATCATATGCAAACAATACATTACTGCTGAATTCCACAACTATACCTTCGCCTACGCGTTCTACTTTAGCATCGGGAACAGTTTTCTTTATTTCCTCAGCCTGTTTGTCCATCTGACGGCCAATTACAGCGCCCGTAGCGCCACCGACAGCAGCCCCGATTATAGCACCCAAAGCAGTATTGCCCGATGACCTGCCAATAACTGCACCCATTGCACCACCTCCTGCTGTTCCTACTGCAGCGCCTTTTTGAGTCTTATTCCAGGATGCACACCCGGATAGCATTAAAACTGCGCTTAAAACCATAATTAAACTCACTCTAATTTTTTTCATAATGGATAATTTTAATTAAAAAGAATATTGAAGGTAGCGTTATACCTACTAAAATATATTACATAACTTCAGATAAAAGTTACATCTTTCACACATCATACCCATCCTGTAAACCATCTCTCATAAAAATGTGTGAATTATGTAACTTCTTTTTGGAAAAGTGTAACACTTTATGAAATAGCAGTTCGTAACTTTCTCTTTTAAAAATAATTTATTCTGTAAATTGTATAATAATGAAAACTTTAAAACTTAACAGTATGGTTAAAAATATCCTTTCAGGTGCTTTGATTTTGCTCATGTTATCTTCATTTACAGCCTGTTCTAAAAAAATGGTTTTTCAAACTTCATCAATTGTTCCCGCAGCCAATGGTTATGTGAATGTTAAAAGTGACAAGAACAAAAACTATGTCATCAAGGTAAGTATTTCAAATTTAGCTGAAATATCAAGACTGCAACCAGATAAACAGACTTATGTTGTCTGGATTTTAACCGAAATGGATCAAAATATCAATGTCGGGCAATTAAAGAGTTCATCAGGTATGTTTTCGAAACGACTTACCGCAGACTTTGAGACAGTATCTTCTTATAAACCGGCAAAAGTATTTATTACCGCAGAAACTGACGGCAGCGTTGAATATCCGGGCAATATGACTGTATTAACTACGGGTACTTTCTAAAAGTGAAGCTATTTATTTAACTATGATCTGATGGTACAAGAAATCATTTGCTTGTAACAATATGGATTTCTTTTCTTGCACTAAAATTCCAAAGCGTTGCCGAAGCTTAGGACAAATTTGCTTTAAAGTATAAAATCTGAACCTATGAAAATTCTGATGATTGGATTTTTGGTTTTTTCCGGTTGGTCATCGTTATCAACCTGTATCTATGTATGTAAGATTAAAGGGTTATGTGATGAACCAAAAATAATGCTAAACAATGAGGTGGTGAATAGTGAAATTGTTACCACCCATAC
This sequence comes from Bacteroidales bacterium, assembly GCA_046485045.1. Lineage (GTDB taxonomy): Bacteria > Bacteroidota > Bacteroidia > Bacteroidales > UBA10428 > JAFGPL01. The sequence goes on along the minus strand of JAWOHT010000237.1, from coordinate 13,636 downwards.
CCCGGATACTCAGATTGTAAGTGAAATAGTAAAAATTCCTGAAAACCTGGTTGTTTATTTTGCATTTGATAAATCTGAACTTAATAATGAAAGTGAATCAAATGAATATCTGGATAAATCAAGAAAATATCTTGAACAAAACCTGCAGGCCAGAATTAACATTACGGGGCATACCGATGCCGTGGGAACCAATGAGTACAACCAGGCGCTGGGATACAGGAGGGCAGAGAGCATGCAGCGTTTTTTTAAAAGCAGCGGGGTACCTGCTAACAAGATAACAATAGAATCCAAAGGAGAGAAAGATCCTGCTGAAGATAATAATACAGAAGCCGGAAGAGCCAAAAACAGAAGAGCAGAAATTACCATAATAAAATAAAACCATGAACACATTAATAGTTCTTTTAACACAAGCAAAAGTTGAAGCTACTCTAACCATACTTTTCCTGCTGTTAGTGGCTGCCGTAATCGGGTATGTGACTTCCTTTCTCTATTATAAGTCGGTTCATGCAAACAGAATAAAAACCCAGGAAACTGAAAAAGAAAAACTGAGTAACCATATCAGAGTTCTTAATCAGGATAAAATCAATATGCAGAAAAATCTTGATGAAAAGACCAGCCATATTTTAAATCTGAACAATGAGGTTAATGCACTTAAGATGCTTCATAAAGAGGACGTTGAGGCAAATTATGATTTAACAAAAAGAAATAAAAAAACCGAAACATTGCTGCATGAAAAAGATGAAGCTTTGATTATGATTGCGCAGCGAAAACACCTGTTAGATTATAATAGTTTTGGGACTGCCACACCGGAAGAAAAAGATGACCTGAAAATGATAAGTGGTATTGGGCCTTTTATCGAAGAAAGGCTGCATGCAGTTGATATATACACTTTCAGACAGATAAGTAAATTTACTGCCCGTGATATTAAAAAAATGAATGAAGCCATTGAGTATTTTTCAGGAAGGATAGAAAGGGATGAATGGATAACGCAGGCCCGTGAACTTGTTTTCAATAAGCATAAGAGGGAGGAGCTGCTAAATAGAATAAGGGAAAGAAAGGCAATGCTTTATTACGACCGGATTGGAATTGCCAAAAAAGAAGAAGCAGATGACTTAACAGTAATAAGCGGCATAGGAGGATGGATTAATGAAAAATTAAATGCGGTTGATATCTATACTTTTCGGCAAATAAGCAATTTTACAACTGAAGATATAGAATTGGTAACAGAGGTCATTGAATACTTCCCCGGCAGAATTGAAAGAGATGAGTGGATACTGCAGGCAGAAGAACTCGTAAGAATTGCAGGCAATAAGGCTGAACTTCTTAAACGCATAAGAGAAAGAAAAGACAGGATATTCTACGACAGGTTAGGAATTGGCCACAAGCACCATGCAAACAATTTAACGATGATTAAAGGAATTGGTTTATGGATCGAAGAAAGGCTTAATATGTTAGAAATTTATACCTTCGAACAAATCAGTAAACTTAGCCCGGCCGATGTGAAAACTATTACCGAAATATTAGAAATCTCCCCAGACCGTATTGAAAGAGATAGCTGGATTAGCCAGGCCCGCGAACTCGCGAAAAAGCAATTACACCAGGAATTAATATAATTTCGAAAAAAAATACATGGCAGTTTTGACATAAAAAATATTCACTCAGGGCAATTTATGAATAAAATTAATCTGATATCGTTTATACTGTTTTCCATGCTAACTGTGTTTGCCTGCAACACTCAGTCAGGTAAAAACCAAGCAGATGATACTACAGAAGTTGATAATCTGCCTTCAGATAAAATCATTATGCAGCACAAAGATGAAACCGGTGAAAATGATTTTGAGGCATGCGAAGATCTTGTAAAAGAAATTCTAACAACATCACAACGTTATATAGAACTCACAAAAGGCCTTGAGAAAAGGATATTGAAGAACGGGGGATTGTCTTATGGACTTAGTCTGGAAAGAAGTCCGCTTCCTGATAAAGTAAAGATCGGGGAATCATCAAAAACCTATGATTTTACTATTTTTGAGGTGTATGTTGACAGACAGTTAAATACCGTTCGTTTTTCATTCAATCCGGACAACAAACAGCTGTTTGAATATGATGCGGTCAACGATAAGCTTATACCGATAGAATTTGACAGGATGCTATTATTAAAGTATGATGAACTTTGCAAATGAAATTACATAAAATGAAAAAAATATTGATTGCACTGGACTATGATCCAACCGCACAAAAGATAGCAGAAACAGGGTTTTTATTAGCCAAAACTATGGGCGCTGAAGTAATATTACTGCATGTACTATCAGATTTTGTGTATTATTCTTCTACAGAATATTCTCCGATAATTGGGTTTACGGGCAATATGGATATGGGCCAGGTACAATTAAATAGTGTGGATGGCCTGAAGAAAGCATCTCAACATTTTCTTGAAAAAATGAAACACCACCTTGGTGATAAATCCATTCAAATTCTGGTACAAGAAGGTGATATTGCCGAATCTGTTTTAAAAGCAGCAAAAGACACACATGCAGATATTATTGTTTTGGGTTCTCATAGCCGGCGATGGCTCGAAAAAATTGTTATGGGAAGTGTGACAGAAAAAGTGTTAAATCAAACTTCCACACCACTTTTCATTATTCCAACCAAAAAAAACGACTAAGCGGTGTCTGATTAGTGTTTCTAAGAACACTCTTCTCTTTCAGAAGTGGCTTCTAAGACGGGCATAAATAACTCAGCCTGTACCTCCTGTTTGTTGTAAATGTGTGAAGCATGTAACTATTCAACATAATTGTGTAATAATTTTCGCCATTGTTGACCCTAACTTTACTCAGTGAAAATACATTCACAATTAAATTAAAAAAATTATGAAAATCAGAAATGTGATTCCAATCTTAGCAATGCTATTGATTGTAATAATGGCCGGTTGTGATAAAGATGATTCCAACGGCGTACTCCCACAGGTTACTTCAACAGTACCTGAAAACGAAGCTATTGATATAGATATCAGTACGGTAATTTCTGCTAATTTCAGTTTGGATATGGACCCTGCAACGATTAATACTTCCACATTTACCCTGAAGCAAGGTACAACATCAATACCGGGTACAGTGACCTATTCAGGAACACAGGCTGAGTTTACACCTACAAATCCCCTGGAGCTCAATACAGAATATACTGCAATGATTACTTCCGGGGCAAAAGACTTAAAAGGAAATCAGCTTGCGGGCAATTTAGAATGGAGTTTTAAAACCTTTACTCCCGGATCGGGACCTGAAGCTGTAGAACTCAATAACGCAGGAAATTACGTGATACTGGCTAAAACAGGAATTTCCAACAGTGCAACTTCTGATATTAAGGGAGATTTGGGTCTGAGTCCGGCTGCTACATCTTATATTACAGGATTTACAATGACAGATTTTACCGGATATGCAGAGGCCACTGAGGTAGATGGAAGGGTATATGCAGCTGATATGGCTGATCCAACTCCTGGTAACCTGACCACGGCTGTTGAAAACATGGTTACCGCTTACAATGATGCCTCTGGACGCACTTCACCGCATTTTTTGGAACTGGGTGCTGGTAATATCGGCGGACAAACCCTTGTACCGGGACTGTATAAATGGACAACCACCCTTACCCTGCCAACGAATGTCACCATTTCTGGCGGCGCAGACGATGTATGGATATTCCAGATTGCACAGAACCTTATCGTTAGCAGTGCAGTGAATGTTTCCCTTACCGGTGGCGCCCAGGCTAAGAACATTTTCTGGCAGGTAGCCGGCACAGTCACTTTGGGAACAACCTCTCACTTAGAAGGAATTATCATTTCAATGACAGGGATAACTCTTCAAACAGGCGCATCCTTAAAAGGCAGGGCGCTGGCACAAACTGCTGTAGTGCTTAATGGTAATGTTGTGATACAGCCTGAATAAAAATTTAAAGATAAATAAAAGGATAAAAGAGGCTGCCTTAAAAGAAATTTTAAGACAGCCTCTTTTAAATTTAATTCTTACTTCTGATTTTTTTGAAGACTTGAATTGATGCCTGTAAGTATTGATTTGACAACGTAATTAAATATAAATTTTTCAGGATCTCTATCATAATTAATTATTCCTGTTCTTACTTCTTTGCCGGGCAAAGGATTTGAATTCATTACTTTCTGATTGACAATAAATGAAACCATCCTCTCTTTAATTGCGGTAGTATTATCTGTTCTTTTATTCTTCACCGCTATTTTCAATCCATTGTACAGTAAGGTTAAATGACCGTTTGCATTGGTGTTGTCTGCAGTAAAGTTGAAATCAATTGCTTCAATAGTACCTGAGGTTATATACATAAAAGCAATTTTCCCAAGTATTGGATTCAACTCATCTGCCTCCATTTCTGAAAGGGTTCCATTTAGAGTGAATGTGTTTTGACTGTCAAAAACTTGTGCCTTTAATAAAACATACAACCTGCCTTTTCCCATTAACAAAGCATTACCCTTAATTTCAAGAAATATGGTGTCTGTTTTATAAATAATATTGTTAGTGACATTATATATTTTAACATTCATTTCATTAAAGCTTATAAACCCTGGATCATTTGCATCTTCGGCATGTTCGGTATAAATAATGTTTCCGTTGCCAATGCCTATCGAATCAATTTGAATAGCGTCGGAATAATCGTATATCATATCCTGAAATACGCGCTTGACAGCATGAGATTTTTCTCTTCGATTATCACGAAAAACTTTTATATCTGCGTTCATTATTTCAATCGAAGAACTGATTAGGCTGCCTTTGGCAAGGTAATCATGAATGTTAAAACCCAGTGCCAGTAAGTTTTCGAAAACTCCTTCAAACCGGTCGGTCTGAAATCTATACCTTGATGTGAAATCATAATCTTTATAATTTGGCTGAATAGAAAGCCTGTTTACCTCTAATCTGTTTGAACCTGAAGCGTAGTAAATGCCATTGGCCGAATACGAATACATGCTGTCAGCAGAAACCGAAGAAAAAGTTTTGGCTTTAAAATCAATTTTTTCAACAACACCAGGGAGTAAAGTATCTTTTTTATCAATTTTTAAATCATATATTGTTAAAAAGCCATCTTTTAGTGAATAAGCCTGTGAATTTAAGTTGTTCTCAATGATCAGGTTTATTTTATCAAAATACATATTTTTTACCTGTATATTAAATGCCGAAACTATTGGTGTACTTTTTTCGGGTGAAAGAGGCAGCTTACTGTAAACGCTTACATTTGAAATAATTACATTTTTGATATAAAAAACATTTCCAAACAAGATTTTTGAAAGCTTAATCCCTTTAAGTTGAATCGAAGTAATTTTCCCTTTTAAATTCCCCGGTGCATCGTGTTGCGGTTTTGATTGAATTGTAATACCTTCAAGTGCTATCCCCGGTAAAGCAATTAAAATATGAACCTTATCTATTTCTACTGTAAATTTCCTGTTCTCATGATTTAATGTTTTAACAATTTTATTTCTAATCCAGGGTTCAATAAAAATAGATGAGAATATTATAAGCAATAATCCGGGAACAATTACTGCAAGAATTAACCTTAATACTATTTTCCTTTTAAAAAAAATCATTATAGTAATGATATTAGGATGATGAATGAATAGCTTCAGCAAAGTTCATAAATTGAAGCTCAAATCATTTGCAAAAAATAAAAATATCATTCAAAGATACTGTAAAAGTGACATATCCTGATTTCAAAATTGTTACACTATACCTGAAAAGTGTTACATCATTCACACATTTTTCAGCAGTCATAGAGATTTATAAACCTGCATTATTCATACCTTTTCATTGGTATAAACTAAAATGCACAAAACCCTTAGTGAATCTTAATCACTATTTCCAGATTTTCTCTTCTTAATGTGTGAATCATGTAAATCATTATTAAAGTTATGTAACACTTATGATTAACAGTATAAGTAGCTTTGTGTATCTAATTAAACCGGGTAAAACAATTAAGAACTGTATTCGAATATTTACTTGTAACTAAAAATACACAAATGAAAGATTCACTATTTGTAAGCACCGGTCTGATGGTAGCAATTTGGGTACCGGTTCATTATGCTTTTCATTTACCATATGCATATATATTGTTGATTATAGCCCTGGTTATCCTTTTTATCAGAATCGGCTTCAGTAAAAGGCTGAACAGGTATTAAACGAATTTCAGAATAATCTTATTTGCAGGGTAATTGGCCGAAATAATTATCGTTTAGAATGAACATAAAATTAAATAATTTAAATTATTAAATTTTAAGATATTATGTGGTTAAATATTCGTATATTTACAGCTTAATTTAAATTTTGATTATGAACAAAGGAACAGTAAAATTTTTTAATCAGACCAAAGGTTTTGGTTTTATTAAAGACGCAGATTCTCCAAAAGAATATTTTGTACATTCAAATGGCCTGAAAGAAACAATCAGGGACAATGACGAAGTTATTTTTGATCTGGAGGAAGGAAAAAAAGGATTAAATGCAGTAAATGTTAAACTTGCGTAGTTAATACCATATATGACATTTAAATTTTAAAGGCTGTCTTAAAAGTCAATAAGTTACGTCATTGTAATTCCGATTTATCGGGAGAAGCTATTTTCTGAACAAGAATTGCTTCACTTCAGTCGACGGTTTCAAAAATAACTGACTTTTAAGACAGCCTCTTTTTTATAATTCTGTTTACGATAATACCTGGCACTTTTTTTACTTTCCGTTCAAAATTTTCCTGTAAACATTCAAATAACCTTGATTCATCTTTTGACGCTGACTATATTTGTTTTAATAATTATATTCCACAAAGCCACCATTAACACAAAGATTTTATTTCGCAGGTTTTGTGCTTTTGGGTAATATTATTCACTTTATCAGATGCTTATAAAAAAACCTGATGCCGATAACCTATAATTCGCTTTTGGTATTTTTCTCTGCACGTTTTGCTGCCTTTGCGATTCTTTTCTCTTTTAGGTTTCGCGCCGGTGCTTTTTTATTGCTCTTCTCTTTTCCTTCTTTTTCTTTTGACATAATATTTAGAATTATTGTTGTTATTTAACCTGTCTGAAGTATAGACTTGAATGTATATGTTACTTTATTCACACATTTAAGATTGCCTGAGATTTCTGTTTTTCAAACCGTAAACTGTTTGAAAATGATAGCCATAAACGGTATAGGTAATTGCCTCTACAATTAATCCGGGCTTGTTAAAGAGGGTCCAGATAATAAGTTTCCAGTATTCGGTTCTGCCCCTGTTCAAAAAACCAATAATTATGGCCGATTTAAAAAATGCTACAAGAAGCGCAAAGCTGATTTTTGACTTGTTGTTGGTTTGTCGGTTATAATTCAGTAATAACTGCCGTAACCTTTCATAATAGGGTTTTGTTGAGTAAATATTATTGATTATGCTTTTATACCCTTCCAATAATTCATTCAGGTTCATTTTGGGAATGAAATTCATTGATAAATCGGTATTGTTACCTGTGGCTTCGCTTGTTAAGCGGTTTTCTGCCTTTAACTGTTCATACAATCTGGTGTTTTTAGGCGCATTCAATAATCCGACCATTGCCGAAACGATACCGCTTTTCTGTATAAAGTCTATCTGACGTTGAAAAACCGATGGGGAATCACTGTCAAATCCGACAATAAAACCTCCGGAAACCTGTAATCCGGCATTCTGAATTTTTTTAACACTTTCAAGCAGATCACGGTTTTTATTTTGTAATTTATTACAATCGTGCAATGATTGTTCTTCTGGTGTTTCTATTCCAATAAAAGTGGAATTAAATCCCGTTTCTACCATTAATGATATCAGCTTTTCGTCGTCGGCAAGATCTATAGAGGTTTCGGTATTAAAGGTAAATGGAAATTTGTGCGCTATCATCCATCGTTTCATTGCCGGCAGCAAATAGTTTTTAACTGATTTTTTGTTACCAATGAAATTATCATCAACTATGAATACCGAACTCCGCCAGTTGAGATCATAGAGTGTTTCGAGTTCTTTTATTATCTGGGCCGCACTCTTCATTCTTACTTTGCGCCCAAGCAGTGCGGTTATTTCACAAAAATTGCAAGCAAACGGGCATCCACGTGAAACCTGGATATTCATAAATGCATATTTTTTTCTTTCAAGTAGATGATAATCAGGTACGGGTGAGGCTGAAATATCTGCAAATTCACATGTCTTATATAGTTTTTGTGGTATTCCTGCTTTTAAGTCATTTAAGAATAATGGCATTGTTATCTCTGCTTCATTCAGAATAAAATGATCAATGAGTGGATAGTTCTGATATTCCTGCGTGAAAAGCGGTCCTCCGGCAACAATTTTTTTATTTAGTTTTTTACATTCTGCAACCACTTTGCTTACCGATTCTTTTTGTATATACATTGCGCTAATAAAAACAAAATCGGCCCACATGATATCGCTTGTCCGTAATTTAGATACATTCATGTCAACCAGTTTCTTCTGCCACGATGACGGAAGCATTGCCGATACGGTTATTAACCCGAGGGGGGGTACAGCCGCCTTTTTTGAAATAAATTTTAAAGCATGTTTGAAGCTCCAGTAAGAATCGGGGCATATCGGGCAGATTAACAATATTTTCATTATTTTTTTTAAGGTATTATTTTTTCATGCAATATATTAATTGCATGTAAGGCGGAAATTAAACCGAATGCATGAATAATTATTCTGATTGTTAAAGTAGGTATATTAAGCGGAATTATCCTTACATAATTTTTAGTAAAGTTTACATAATTCACACATTTTCAAGTGTGCCGCGTCTCTTGTTTTTAAGAATTTTGAAATGAGTGGGGGTAAGTCCGGTAAATTTTTTAAACTGGTTCGACAAATGCGCCACGCTGCTGTAATGCATCTTCCATGCTATTTCGGTAAGATTAAGTTCGTCGTAAACAATGAGTTCCTTCACTCTTTCGATTTTATGGGTAAGATAGAATTTTTCAATGGTAGTTCCTTTTACTTCAGAAAAAAGATTTGCAAGGTAGGTATAGTCGTAATTGAGTTTTTCTGTAAGATAATCCGAGATGTTTACCCTGATTTGTTCTTCGCTGTAGTGCACCAGGTCAATAATTGTACTTTTGATCCTCTCTACAAGAATGCTCCTCTTATCATCTATGATAAGCAGTCCCGACTTACGCAATCCGGCATCAAGTTGCTTAAGTTGATCTGGCAGCAGATTTTCAAGAATTTCAGCCTCCCCGATTTTTACATTAGCATAATGCAGTCCGAGTTTTTCCAACTCTGCTTTTACTACCATCTGGCAGCGAATGCAAACCATATTTTTAATGTAAAGTTTCAAGTGTAGCTTACAGATTAATATTAATGTGAAGGTAATGTTTTTTGGTTAATAATATAGCGATTAAAACCTTACCACCCAGGTTTATTTTTTTGGTTTTCCTAATTGCAGATATAAAAGTTTTTTTGCTTCTTATTTGCTCAGACCAAGATTGAGTTCGGTAAAATTTATTGATCCAAATATGCCAAAACCGCTCTGAAGGGTTGAAATGGGGGTACGGTATTTATTAAAATTCAGAGATATATTAGCGTTTCCGCAATATACAGCCATATTTTTATCGTAAGAGTAGAGCATTAACCGTGAGCCGGAAGCTTCGGCCAACAGGTTAAGTTCAATTGCGGTTGGCTCAGTTTCAGATGGTACAATTCTTTGCGCCAGCACATGGGCATTGTCTTTTACATGGTAAATGTCAAGCATCCCGATCAGGGTATCGGGCTCAACCGTAAATATCACTTTTCTGCCATCTACTACCAGTGAATTTTCTGCAATCTTTGGTTTTGGAGGTATTACTGTTTCACCTACAGCATCGGGCAGGCCGTTGTATCGGCATATCATACGGTATCTTTCTCCCGGCCGGGGTGAAAAATCCGACACGGGGCGGTACATGGTATCTTTTGAAACAGTTTCACCGGGAATAAGACTAAATACAACCGAATCAGTTATTTCATTGTCAGAGACGACCTTGCCAATGCTAATGTTTACATTTTTAAGTATGCTGAAGCTCATTTGTTCTAAAACCGGCACCAGCTGGTGAACGTATGCAAATGAGGCGTTATTACCGTTGAGGGTGTCAGGGCTTATCAGGGCAAAGACATTCAGCCCCTCTTCAAAATTTTGTGACCTGAACTTCGGCTGCTGGTCCATTCCGAGATAATATTCGCAGGAAACAAGGACTAAGGTCACGCTAAACAAAAGACTGTATTTCAATGGATTTTTCATGGCGTTTTAAAATTTTATTACATAGCTCAGACCTGTCGAAGGCAGATAATTTGTACCAAAAGGAATGTATCTGGTATCATTTTCTGAAAATGTGTAAGGGAAAAAATATTCAACATTTCTTCTGAAGAAAGTGAGGTTGCGGATAGTGATCACGATATATGATTCAGAGGCTTTTATAAGGTCAGATATCTGACGTCCGAACCCCGATCGCAAACGCTTTCTTATACTTATATCCAGGTTAAGGAGCGAAGGCATCCTGGCGTTGTTTTTTTCATTCGAAATCCAGATCGGGAACATGGCAATATCTCCAGAAACAGGGTTATAATTGTAGTAATCCTGCCTGATCTGCTCTATACTGCGGTAAATGCCCGACAGGTAGAGAAACGAAACATTGTATTCCAGGCTTTTGGTGAGGGCGTAATTGGCAACCAATTTTAACGAGTGCCGCCGGTTGTAATCGTAGGGATATTCTTTACCCATATTAATAAACGGGTAAGACCTGTTGGCCCAGGATAGTCCGTAACTGCACCACCCCGAGAGATTGTTGATTTTTCCCCTGAGGGTAAGTTCGGCCCCGTAAGCATTACCGTTTCCCACTTGCAGTTTGTCTGAGAGGGTGATCACCCTGTTATCGGTCTGGTTTACATCGAAGGTATAAACCCGTTGAATATCTTTGTAATAGACATCAAGCGAGAGGGCAGTGGCCTTATTGATAAACCTGTCTATGCCGGCAATATAGTGAACCGATTGACTCGGTTTGTATGAAACAAGCGGAAAGTAGTAATCAACGGCCTGGTTCATTTCCACCTCGTTTGTGTTCATACTTATTACATACTGATGATATATTCCCCATGCAGCACGCAGTTTGAGATTGGCTGGCAGACGCAGCACCATGTTCATGCGGGGTTCGTATCGCCATAACTTATTGTTGTAAAGCACACATCTTACCCCCGGGCGCATAATGAACGGTCCCGCTTCGATTTTGTTTTCGGCAAAAAAAGACCACTGCAAAGGGGTGCTTAGCAGGTTGCCCTGTTCTATTTCGTTGATGTTTGCGCTATTTCTGAAATTGTACCGGTTGAATTCAGCGCCTGCTGTAAATGTGTTAAAGCTTGATAGTTTAATATTGATGCGGGTTTTGGCCGTAATATCCGAGATTTTGTTGTTAAACTCAGAACTGGTCTTCAGCATCAGATTGGTATACTGTATGTCGCCTGTAAACACTTCGGGCATACGATAATCGAAACCGGAATAATTATTTGAACTGTGTGAAGAATAGTAGGCCTGGGTGTTAATGAAAACCCTCGGGCTGAGCGCCCACTTGTGAATGACTGTGGCAGCCTGGTTGGTCCAGCGATTGACCATGGTGAGGTTAAAGTCTTCGTAAATATTCCAGTTCAGGGTATTGTCAATGTATTTGTAAAATGTATTCATATCAATAGCATTGCGGTCGTGTGACTGAAAATATTTGAATGTAAGCCTGTTTTTGGTATTCAGACGGTAGGTATAAGACAGGTTGAGATCGTAAAAATAGCTTTTGCTTTGCATAATAAAATATGAAAAAACATCAAAATAATACCTTCCGGCCACTACTGCAGAGCCTTTTTCACCAACAGGAAATTCAAGATGTGCTTTTGAGTGGAAGGTGCTTGGTTCAATTTCACCGTGAGTATCAGAGCTGTTACCGTCTTTGGTTGAAATATACATTACCGAGGAGTTTCGTCCGCCGAATTCAGCGCCAAACCCTCCTGCCAGCATATCAACCGATTTGATGGTCTGTGTATTAAAAATACCGGTACTTATACTTGAATGATAGGGGTTGTAGATCATGACCCCGTCAAGCATTACGGCGTTTTCGCCCGGTTCGCCCCCTCTTACGGTAAACAGGGGCGAAAAGGGCTCTGTACGGTCAATACCGGGTAAATACTTAATGGCTGAGAAAACATCATTGCGCGCAGTTGGAATAGACTGAATGGTCTTGGGAGAGAGTTCTATAATACTGGTTTCAATCTGCCGGTCGGCCACTTTATCGTTACCTGCTGCCACAATAAGTACTTCGTCTATCTGGGTAGAACGGGGGGTAAGGGCAACATCGGGCAGGGCAACACCCCTGTCGGTGATCTCGATTTCTTTTTGCAGGTTTTCATAGCCTACATAAGAGAATACAAGTGAATGCTTTCCTTTTGGCAGTCCGGCAAGTTGAAAATAGCCGTAACGGTCTGTAACAACTCCCTTGCCAGAGCCTTTTATCACTACATTTGCCCCGATTAGTGTTTCTTTGGTGTGTAAATCTATTATGTAACCCGATACAGCAAAGCCCTGACCGGACAACATGCCTGAAGATATGTATATCGTAATCAAAAAAAGTATTAACGGTCGAATCACTTTCATCTGTTATTCAATTAAAATGTATACCCTAACCCTAAAAACAACCCTGCCTGCCACCTCATTTTCTTATCAAAGACATAACCGGCAGTTTCGATAGCACCAAGCCGTCCTGTAAAACCGCGTTTATTCTTTCCGGCAAACATAAAGCTTTGAATGGATGACGCTTCAATATTGATGATCTGATAAATGGAAGGCTTATGCACTTTAATGTCTTTCCATTTCAAAAAACCAAATAGAATATTCAGGTCTATATCAAAAACAAAGTTATCGTTAATCCTGAATTTGTAATGTTCTGAATTACGGCCAAAGGCAAATGATTCGTAATCGGCATTATTCTGGTAACGCACGATACCCGATACCTGTTTGTTTCTTGATTCAGTTTCGGGCCGGTTAAAATACAGTTCAGCCTGAACACCATACCAGTTAAGTCCGGTAAATAACCCTGTCTGAAAATTAAGGAACAACGGAGGTATAGCAGGGTCTCTAATCAGGTTGGGAGCCAGTTCAGGTGGAGCGCCTTTTGAAATGGCATTTATTTTTATCAGATCGGTCCTTAATGTGCGGTGCCAGCTTTGCAAATGATTTTCGGTTGAGGCTGCACGCGGTTCCCTTTTTTGCTGCGGGTGATAAAGATGGTCATAATACAGGGTTCCGATAAAATATTGCGAGTCATTTTTATTTTCAAAAACTGGAATATCTGCCTTTAAATAGGTGACAGATGCAAACCTTTCTTTTCTTCTTTCAATCTCAAAACGATTGATCTTCAATGTATAAGCGGTAATACAGCCATTGTGGTCTGCCAAGCTTTCCAGAAGGATCTCTGAAAGCGGCCTGGTTGTATGTATTTCCTGATCAACAGGAATAATAAGAAACTTTTTCTTTGTATTGTAACTTACAAAATGAGTATCTTCAATCCTTTGGTCATGCACCGAATCAATGCATAAGCCTTGTCCCCTGAAATTGGTATCGGCCTGAAACGGGACA
>JAWOHT010000183.1:0-22829 GCA_046485045.1 Bacteroidales bacterium | reverse complement strand
AAAATTAAAGATTATGAAGAAATTAAGTTTGATTTCTTTGAGGGGATAGCCAGGATAACCATTAACAGGCCCCGGTACATGAATGCATTCACCCCCGACACGATAAAAGAGATGTGCGATGCAATGGTATATTGCCGTGAGAACCAGGATATTTTTGTGGTGGTGCTAACCGGGGCAGGAGACAAGGCTTTTTGCAGCGGAGGCGACCAGAATGTGAAAAATATTGCAGGCTATATCGGTAAAGATGGTGTTCCCCGGCTGAATGTACTCGACCTGCAAAAAATGATACGTTCGCTGCCAAAACCGGTTATTGCTATGGTAAACGGGTATGCCATTGGTGGAGGGCATGTACTGCATGTAATGTGCGACCTTACCATTGCTTCTGAAAATGCACGGTTTGGCCAGACCGGGCCAAAAGTGGGGAGTTTTGATGCCGGTTTCGGCTCATCTTATCTGGCGCGCCATGTAGGGCAAAAAAAAGCCCGCGAAATATGGTTCTTGTGTGAACAATACACGGCCCAGGAAGCCTTAGATATGGGCATGGTGAACAAAGTCGTTCCACCCGGCCAGCTCGAAGATGTAACCGTGGAATGGTGCAAAAAAATAATGAAGCGAAGCCCCCTGGCGCTGCGCATGATTAAGGCAGGACTGAATGCCGAACTCGACGGTCAGGCCGGAATACAGGAACTGGCCGGGAACGCTACCATGCTATATTACATGACAGAAGAAGCACAGGAAGGTAAAAATGCATTTCTGGAAAAGAGAGAGCCCGATTTTAAAAAGTACCCCAGGTTGCCCTAAGTTTTATCATTGTCTTAATATAAATGCTTAACTTAGCATGTAAGAATTTTGCATCAGCGATTTTATCATTCAGGTTAAATCTTAATCATCATAGAAAATATCTGATTTGTAAAATTATAAACCTTTATGAATACAAATTTTTCAGCATGGATTCAGGCTATCAGGCCCAGGACTCTGCCCCTGGCGCTTTCAAGCACCATACTGGGAAGTTTTATTGCGGCATCTGAAAAGGCTTTTCACTGGCAGGTATTTGTCCTTGCATCTTTTACCACCCTCTTTCTCCAGATACTTTCAAACCTTGCCAACGATTACGGAGATTACACCAAAGGAACCGATAAAACAGGCAGGACAGGCCCCTTGAGAATGGTTCAAAGTGGTTTGATTAAGCCACAACAGATGATTGCTGCAATAATTACAGTTGCATTTTTATCTCTTTTTTTCGGTTCATGGCTGATACTTACCGGTACACACGGAAACGGGCCCGGTATTAAAATTATTTATTTCATTTTAGGATTTGCAGCCATAGCTGCAGCAGTTAAATACACTATTGGCAGAAAACCATACGGTTACATCGGTATGGGAGACCTTTTCGTATTTATCTTTTTTGGCCTCACCGGTGTAATCGGCACCTATTACCTTCACACACAACACTTGAGGTACGATATTTTACTGCCAGCAACCTCGGTGGGCTTGCTTAGCGCCGGCGTGCTGAATATTAACAATATACGTGATTACAAGAGCGATATCCAGGCAAGCAAAAAAACCCTGGTGGTGATGATTGGTAACCGTTGGGCAAAAATCTATCATCTTACATTGCTTGCTGGCGCAGTAATTACGGGAAGCCTCTACACAATTATTAATTTCAGGTCGGGCTACCAATGGCTTTTTCTGCTTACAACCCCGCTGCTTATCACCAATATGATGACCGTCTTTAATTTCACCAAACCCATAGAACTTAATACAGAACTCAAAAAACTCGCATTTTCAACCCTGCTCTTTTCATTTTCATTTGGCATCGGCCTATTATTCTGATTTTTCAAATTAGCTGTTTTCATGTATAAAGCCCGGATAAGAGAATACACAATGCACTTCAGGTTTCCGGCAGGTACTTCGCGCGGAGTTCTAAATCAAAAGAAATCGTGGTATATTATTATTGAAAATGATGGCCGTACCGGAATTGGGGAGTGCTCTGTAATACAGGGGTTAAGCCCTGATGATCATCCGCTGTTATCACAAAAACTGCAAGACCTCTGCGATTTTGTCAACTCTGGTAATCATCCTGCAGATTTCAATGCCGGCATGTTTCCAGCAGTTCGGTTTGGTATCGAAACGGCAATTACAGACCTTAATAACGGCGGCAACAGAATTCTTTTCCACTCCGGCTTCACGGCAGGAGACAACGCTATACCAATAAACGGGTTGATATGGATGGGAAATGCCGATTTCATTTTAAAACAGGTAAAAGAAAAAGTTGATGAAGGGTTCGGGTGCCTTAAAATGAAAATAGGTGCAGCAGAATTTGAATCTGAACTGCAATTGCTGAAAAAAATCAGGAAAGAACATCCGCAGATAGAAATAAGGCTTGATGCCAATGGCGCATTCAGTAGAGAAACTGCCCTTTTAAAGCTTGAAGAACTGGCGCAACTCAACATACATTCGGTAGAACAACCCATAAAGCCCGGTGAGGCAGGCATTATGGCCGAAATATGCGAAAAATCGCCCATCCCTGTTGCCCTTGACGAAGAACTTATCGGCATTGCCGGTAAGCATCAGAAAGAAAAACTGGTAAAAGAAATACAACCGGCGTATATCATATTGAAGCCCAGCCTTCTGGGTGGCTTTATCCCAACTGCCGAATGGATAGACATTGCCCGTAAAAGTGGTACAGGCTGGTGGGTGACATCCGCACTTGAATCTAATATCGGGCTGAACGCCATTGCCCAATGGGTTGCTACACTCGACATTAAGTTAGTTCAAGGTCTTGGTACCGGTATGCTTTATGAAAACAATATCACTTCTCCGCTTTATGTAAAGAATGCAATGCTTTACTACCTGCGGGGCACAGAATGGAACATAAGTACAATCACTGAATGAAACCCGGATATTCAAATATCAGGCTGAATGGCCGGTTTTACGATAGTGACACGTTGCTTTCAATAATCGCAGATACCTGCCGTATTAACAAAATGACCGCTTACCCGAAAGAAATTTTCCAATTTATAAAAGAGTGGTTCGATGACAAAGATACTGTTGATGTGCACACATCGGGCTCCACGGGGGAACCGAAGACTATTTATCTTAAAAAAGCACACATGATAGGCTCTGCAAAGCTTACACAACAATTCTTTGGCCTGGATAAAGAAACCACAGCACTTCTCTGCCTGCCCATAAGATATATCGCAGGCAAGATGATGATCGTGAGGGCGTTTGTCTCAGGGTACAACCTGTTGACTTCAACGCCCGGGCCAAATCCTTTTGAATCAATTAAAAACCCTGTTGATTTTACAGCACTGACCCCTCACCAGCTCTGTCATGCTATTGAGGACATTCGGCGACTGAAAATAAAAAAAATAATTGTTGGCGGAGGAGAAATATCTCCCGAACTTGAAAAAGAAACCATCGGGCTATCAACTGAAATATATGCCTCCTACGGTATGACCGAGACCTGTTCGCATGTGGCATTGAGAAAGGTAAACGGAAAAGATGTTTCAGGATTCTACCGGGCATTGCCCGGCATAACGTTTGAAACAGACGACAGAGAATGCCTGGTAATTCATGCACCGGCAATTTCAGACAATAACATCGTAACAAACGATGTGGTTGAATTAATAGATATTACACGTTTCAGATGGCTTGGCAGGTTTGACAATGCAATCAATACAGGAGGGATAAAAGTATTTCCCGAAACAGTTGAAAAAAAAATTTCGGGCATCATAGACAAACCATATTTTATTGGTAAAGCAGCAGATAAAGCTTTCACCGAAAAGCTTGTGCTTTATATCGAAGGCAGCAGTGTAACCCCTGCTGCATCAGCAGCAATAACAAATACCCTCCGCGGTGTATTGAAACCATTTGAAATCCCTAAAGAGATAGTCTTTATCGAGAATTTCATTTTCTCAGAATCGGGAAAGATATTAAGGGACAACACCTTACAAACCCATAAAACAAGAATCTCCTGATGAAACAAAGGGTACTGCTCGCCATGAGCGGTGGAATAGACAGCACGGTAAGCGCGCTTCTATTGCAGCAGCAAGGCTTTGATGTTACAGGCATTACATTTGGGTTTGATGAAAATAGTATTGGCGGCTTTACAGAAACAGATGAAATAGCCCGAAAATTAAGAATCACCCTGCATAAGGCAGATCTTGGCGCTGTCTTTCAGAAAGAGGTGGTTGATTATTTTGTTGATGAATATCTTGCTGGTAAAACACCATTTCCCTGCCTGGTATGCAACAATAAAATCAAATGGCCATACCTGGCGCACTATTCAGAAATATTTAACTGTAAGTACATAGCAACAGGACATTACGCCAGAAAATGGCAGGTTGGCGGCAATGTTTTTGTTCGTTGCGCTGCAGACGCTGAAAAAGACCAGTCGTTCTTTCTCTGGGCCCTTCCTGTGCATATTCTTGAAAAAACAATTTTTCCCCTGGGCAATATAGAAAAAAAGGAGGTAAGAAAAATTGCCGCAGAAAGCGGTTTTTCATGCCTGAACCTGAAAAAAGAGAGTACAGGCCCTTGTTTCATCAAAGGAAAAGACTACAGGCCTTTTCTGAGAAAAAAAATCGCTGAAAGGGGAATCATTATCAGTGACGGGGATTTCATTGCCCCATCACAAAAAATAATTGGCAGGCACAACGGGTATCCCTTCTATACCATCGGGCAAAGAAGGGGGCTAAAGCTTCGGGCCGATGATGCTATGTATGTAAAGGAGATTAATCCTTCAAAAAACCAGGTAGTTATAAGCGATAAAAAATCACTTTATGTAAACGCCTTTACGGTTATCAATTACTATCTTTCCGAACCGGCAGGAATAGAAACCATTTCTGGCTTGAAGGTGAGAATAAGGTACAGAAAACAGGAAACACCCTGCAGGTTGAATGTTATTGACGAACAAACACTTATAGTGAACCTTTCTGAACCGCTCGATTCGGTGTCGCCCGGACAAAGCGCTGTTTTCTATTCAGGAGACCTGGTAGCCGGCGGAGGATTTATTCAATGAGTTTGGCAACCTGTTTCTGCAAGCATCCGATTAATCTGCATAACGCTCCTGTTATTTCTTCCCGAACAGTCCGGGTTGGGTGTTTCAGAATTATTTATAGATTTGTTGACAGGAATGAAATTCAAGACCATTGAAAAAAATATCCTGCCAACTGGTAAATAAGGGAATAGCAACAATCGGGCGATTCTTCACCCTGATGTTTACAGGTCGCCATGCCTGGACGAAAAGAATATCGGCAGTTCTGCTCATATTCCTGGTATGGCTTTTGCTCCCCCTCTCACAACCGTTTTTTAAGAACAGTTACAGTAAGGTTATCCTCGATGAAAACAATAACCTTCTTAAAGTTTACCTGAACAGCGATGAACAGTGGTGCCTTCCGCCCGATAATGAAGAGGTTATTCCCGAAAAGCTCAAAAAAGCTGTATTAACTTACGAAGACCGCTATTTTTATTATCATCCCGGGGTAAACCCTGTTTCGGTGTTACGTGCCATTTTTCAAAACATCTCGTCGGGCAAAGTCATCAGCGGAGCAAGCACCATTACCATGCAGGTGGCAAGAATCAGAAAATCCAGAGACAGGAACTATCTCAATAAACTCAGGGAAATTTTCACTGCACTTAAGATGGAAGCCCATCTCAGCAAAGACGATATTCTGCGGCTGTACCTTAACCATGCGCCCTACGGCGGTAATATTGTTGGCTACCGTACAGCAATTCACCGTTTCTTTGGTAAAGATCCCGGCCAGCTTACATGGGGCGAAGCTGCCATGCTGGCTGTATTGCCCAATGCCCCAGGGTTGATAACACCTACGGCTAACCGCGAAAAGCTCATTGAAAAAAGAAACAATCTGCTGGTGAAACTCAGGAAAAAAGGGATAATTGATGATGAAACACTCAATCTTGCAATGCTTGAAGAGGTACCCGGCAGCATTCTTCCCTTCAACGATACAGCGCCCCACCTGGCCCGCCGTCTTCACCAGATGTATCCTGACAAGTCAATTATAAAGACTACCCTGGATAAAACCATCCAGGAAAAAACAGCCCGGTTTACCGAACGACATCTCGAATACCTCAACCAGTTTGGCATAAGAAACGGGTGTGTGCTGGTGGCCGAGACACAAACCGGTAAGGTAAAGGCATACGTCGGCTCACAGAAATTTTACCATGAAAGGTCGCAGGGACAGGTTGACGGCATTATGGCGCCCCGGTCGGCCGGATCAGTCTTAAAACCCTTCTTGTACGCACTTACTATTGATGAAGGCATCATTCTGCCGCAAACGCTTATAAAAGATGTACCCACAAGTTTTGAAGCCTTTTCTCCAACCAACGCCACCGGGACTTACGATGGTATTGTTACAGCGCGCGATGCCCTGGCACGCTCGCTCAACGTACCCGCAGTCAGGTTGCTGAACATTTACGGGGTATATCCCTTTTATACTTTTTTAAAAAACGCGGGCTTAACCACCCTCTTCCGTCAGGCCGACGACTATGGGCTTCCGCTGATTCTCGGAGGCGCCGAGGTTAACGCATGGGATATTACCATATTGTACAGGGGGCTGGCCAATGGTGGGGTATTCGAATCGTTGCAAGTGCTTGATGATGGTCAACGGCAAAAAAATACTGCCACTGCTGCCCTTATAAGCAAAGGAGCCTGCTTTCTTACCCTCGAAATGCTGAAGGAGCTAAAACGGCCGGGAGCTGAATATTTCTGGAGACAGTATAACAACCAGTACCCGATTGCATGGAAAACCGGCACAAGTTACGGTCATAAAGACTCCTGGGCAGTGGGCGTTAGTCCCGAATGGACTATTGCTGTCTGGATCGGAAACTTCACCGGCGAAGGCAACAAGAACCTTTCAGGCGCCGGATCTGCCGGTCCGTTGCTTTTCCAGGTGTTCAACTCGCTGCCCCGCGATCCTGCACTTACATGGTTTGAAAAACCCGAAATTGACCTTATGCCTGTTGAACTGTGCGCAGAAACAGGTTTTCTTGCCGGTGAAAACTGTAAAAACAGGACTATTGCCCAGGCACCTGTCAATATGAAACCACTAAGAATATGCCCTTACCATGAAACATTTTTTTTAGACCGTGATAATAAATATGCCGTATGCTCCCAGTGCTGGGAGCCGGGATACACCAAAAAACCGTTTCTGATTTTTCCTCCTGATGTAGTGCAGTTTCTGTTTGAAAAAGGCAACCCGGTGCAGAAAGCCCCTCATCATAATCCCCGGTGCCCCGCCAGTATGGGTAACAAAGATTTGCAGATAATATACCCATATGAAAATGCCATACTGTGGGTGCCGCGAGACTTTAACCTTCGTTACCAGAAAGTTGTCTTCAGGGCTGCAAACCGAAACCCTGAGGCAAATGTTTACTGGTACCTCAACGATAAACTTCTTGGTACTACAACCCGTGAACATGTTATAACATCAACAGTGCCAACAGGCTGGCACGAGATTTTTGTAATTGACGATGCCGGAAACAAAGACCGTAAAAGGTTTTACGTAGACAGGAAACAAGAGGGTAAAAAACAGTGAACTACTATGCCTTCAGTTTTTTCTATCTGCATCCCGGCTGAAGGTTATTAAAACCGTTTTTCATTACAGAATAATTTATTATTTCCTTAACATTCACTTAATATAC
Source organism: Bacteroidales bacterium (assembly GCA_046485045.1). Lineage (GTDB taxonomy): Bacteria > Bacteroidota > Bacteroidia > Bacteroidales > UBA10428 > JAFGPL01. The sequence goes on along the minus strand of JAWOHT010000183.1, from coordinate 15,164 downwards.
AGGTTATATACCAATTGTTACTTTGCCATATATATTCGAATTATGGGTAAACGTAACGTAGAAATTGTGGTTATTTCAGATGTTCACCTCGGAACATATGGTTGTCGCGCAAAAGAACTCCTCACCTATCTAAAATCAATAAAGCCGAAAATATTAATCCTTAACGGAGACATCATAGACATATGGCAGTTTAGCAAGCGTTACTGGCCGAAAACACATATGAAAGTCATTAAACAGGTGATCGGGATGGCAGCCCGAGGGGTAAAAACATATTATATTACCGGAAACCACGACGAAATGCTCCGCAAATTCAGCGGTCTTAAAATAGGGTCGCTCGAAATCACCAACCAGCTTGTTCTCAATATTGACGACAAAAAAGCATGGTTCTTTCACGGTGATGTTTTTGACGTGGTGATACAAAACTCGAAGTGGCTCGCGAGGCTGGGTTCTATAGGTTATGATGCATTGATTGTACTTAATAATATCATCAACAGAATTAACAGGTTTCTGGGCAAAGGAAATGTTTCAATCTCAAAAAAAATCAAAGACAACGTAAAAACAGCCGTAAAATACATCAACAGCTTCGAGGAGACTGCCGCGCAGGTTGCTGCCAGTAAAGGATACAGTTATATTGTTTGCGGACATATTCACCAGGCCGAAATCAGAAAAATTGAAAAGAACGGCAAAAAGGTGGTCTACCTGAATTCTGGCGACTGGATCGAAAACCTCACCTCTCTGGAATATAAAAAAGGCAAGTGGAAAATTTACACATTTGCAGATAATGATGTTCCGAAAGAAGCAGATTACCCGGCAGAAGATTCAGAACTTGCACTTGCCGACTATGGCCCCAGGGAGCTTTTCAATTTCATGCTGAACGACATGCAGAAGGATAGCAAGCATTAATGTATTCATTAAACTGTATTATGTATAAATAAACCGATAAAACAGATGAAAATCCTTTACGCCATTCAGGGCACAGGCAACGGGCACCTTAGCCGTGCCACGGAAATCATTCCCCTGCTGAGAAAAAAGTGCGAAACCGATATTCTTGTCAGCGGCACCCAGGTAGACCTCCAACTGCCATTTGATGTGAAATACCGTCTCAAAGGCCTGAGTTTTATCTTTGGTAAGAAAGGCGGGGTAGATTTATGGAATACATATATCGAGTCGAACGCCAAATCGGTGCGAAAGGAAATTAAGGAGCTTCCTGTTGAAGAGTATGATTTCGTAATCAACGATTTTGAGCCCATCTCGGGCTGGGCCTGCTATTTAAGGAAGGTACCCTGTGTGTCGCTCAGCCACCAGGCTGCCATACTCGATAAGAATTCGCCAAAACCCAAAGAGACAGACCTGTTCGGAAAATTTATCCTTAAAAATTATGCCCCTTCCTCATACAAAATCGGGTTTCATTTTGCCCGATACTCGAAAAATATCTATACCCCCGTTATCAGAAAAGAGATAAGGGAGCTCAGGCCTTCAGACAATGGCCATTATACAGTATACCTTCCTGCATATGACGATGAACAACTTATCGGCCACCTGAAAATATTCGACCATATCAGATGGCAGGTTTTTTCAAAACACAACAAACAGGTTATCATTAAAAAGAATATTGAAATATACCCGATTTCAAACGATTCGTTTATACAAAGCCTGGCCTCCTCAACAGGGATTCTTTGTGGTGCAGGTTTTGAAACACCTGCTGAGGCGATGTTTCTCGGTAAAAAACTTATGGTAATACCTATGGAAAACCAGTACGAACAGCAATGCAATGCCGCTGCTCTGAAAGCGATGGGGATTCCGGTAATAAATAAACTCAAGGAAAAATATTATGACAAAATTTATGACTGGCTTAACTCCGATTATAAAATTGAGATCAGTTATCCCAATATTACGGCCCAGGTGATAAACCGCATATTTGAAATGCATATACAAGATGTGCTTCGAAAAAACAAATGGGAGAAAAACTACAGGCTTACCTACTTAAAAAATGACAAAAAACAAGACATTTCGCATAAGACATTGCTCAGGCATTATCCCTAAGAAACTCATTTTGTCTCACTTCAAAAATATTACGACACAATGAACCGGCGGTACTTTATAAAGCAATCTGCAATGATAACTGCCGGTTATAATATGTTTTTCAACCAAACAGGTTCATTAATGAAGTTACTTAAATCGCTCAATAAAAAAACAAAAAAGAAAAATTTTGCATGGGGTGCTGCCGCTGCTGCTTACCAGACCGAAGGTGCTTCGGATATTGACGGCAAGGGACCTTCAATCTGGGATACTTTTACCCGTAAAAAAGGAAAGATAAAAAACCACGAAACCGGCGATACCGCTACAGACTTTTACCATCGTTATAAAGAAGATATCAGGCTTCTTAAAAGCATGAACCTGAATTCATTCAGGTTTTCACTTTCCTGGCCGAGGATAATGCCCGAAGGAAGAGGAACCATAAACAGTAAAGGACTTGATTTTTACGACAGGGTAATAGATTTCTGTCTGGAAAAGGATATAGAACCGTGGGTTACCCTTTATCACTGGGACCTTCCACAGGCGCTTGAAGAAAATGGAGGATGGACGAACAGGGACATAGTTGGAAGGTTTTGTGACTATACCGATATATGCACCCGCAGGTTTGGCAAAAAAATAAAAAACTGGATTGTGCTCAACGAACCAATGACCTTTACCGGGCTTGGCTATTTCACAGGTTATCACGCCCCCGGAAGAAAAGGATTGCGGAATTTTCTTCCTGCCGCCCACCATGCTGCACTCTGCCAGGCCGAGGGGGGAAGGATAGTACGCGGTAATGTGAAAAAAGCAGAAACCGGCACTACCTTTTCGTTTTCGCATGTAAAACCGTTAAAAAAAACAAACCTGCATATTAAAGCAGCACAGCGGATTGAAGCCATCGTAAACCGTTTGTTTATCGAGCCGGCATTAGGTATGGGCTATCCTTACGATGCCATTCCGTCGCTGAAACGAATTGAGAATTATTTCAAACCGGGCGATGAGGAGAAACTAAAATTCGACTTCGATTTTTATGGTGTGCAATACTATTTCAGGGTTGTTTCAAGGTTTAGCCTTGTACCCCCGCTGATATTTGCCAGTGAGGTACCTCCCGAAAAACGCGATGCCGTGGTAAATGCCATGGGGTTCGAAGTATACCCTAAAGGATTATACAAAGTACTGAAAAAAGTCTGGTCGTACGAAGGTGTAAAAAAGATCGTGGTTACCGAATGCGGTGTTTGCTACGAAGACATTTTCGAAAATGGCAGGATACCCGATAAAGAAAGGACAGATTACATAAAGGAGACAATTGGCTTTACCCATAAAGCCATTGAAAATGGTGTTAACATAAAAGGTTTCTTTGTATGGTCGCTTACCGACAACTTTGAATGGAGCGAAGGTTACTCGCCACGTTTCGGATTGGTTTATACAGATTATCCTTCGCTTGACAGGTATATTAAAGACTCCGGTTTGTGGCTTAAAGATTTTCTGAAAGAACGGTAATTTCAGGCCACTCAACTATTGCCTCAATCAGAAATGCTTAATGATTTATTATTGGAAGGATGCACAAATGTACCTGTACATAAAACCACATACTTGTTGCCCTGATACTTAATCTGCCACAGAAGCCTATTCAGCAAACTTATACCCCACCCCTTTTATCGTAACGATTTTTTCTTCGCCAATACGTTCCCTGAGTTTTCGTACATAAACATCAATGGTACGGTCGCTTACGCCATTTTCTGAACCCCACAGGTGATCGAATATCTCGTTGCGGGTAAAGACCCTTGAAGGTCTGGAAGTTAGAAGGGTAAGCAGTTTAAATTCTTTTCTGGGAAGCTGATATTCAACATTGTTACATACAATAAGATGACGGTCGGGCTGAATGGTAAGATTTTCAAACCTGATGAGATTGGCAGAAGAATTGCCAATTTCCGGTTCTTCATTCTCGAACCTGCGCAGCATGGCTTTAAGCCTCGATACTAATACTTTTGGTTTTATCGGTTTCTGGATATAATCGTCGCCGCCGGCTTCGTAACCTGCAATAACCGAGTAGTCTTCTCCCCGTGCTGAAAAAAACAGGATAAGCGCTTTTTTCATTGACTCCATCTCACGCATTTTCAAACAGGTTTCTATGCCATCCATCTCGGGCATCATTATGTCGAGTATAACCACGTGGGGATGAATGCTCGATGCTACTTTCAAAGCCTCCAATCCATTATAGGCTTTAAATATATTAAACCCTTCGTTCTTAAGGTTATAACTCAGAAATTCCACTATATCAGTATCGTCATCTACCAACAGAAGTTTTAAATCGCTCAGGTTCATGGTTTTTATAATAATAATTCAGGCACTAAATTACTGCCGGCACTTTACCTGATTGTTAAATTAAGGTTATTATTATCTCATGCAAGTTTAAATATTCATGAATGTCATATTATTGTCCTCATTGAATGTTGGTTGAGAGGCTTGCTAATAATTACAACCGCTATTCCACAAACTTATACCCTACTCCTTTTATGGTAACAATGTGTTTTTCACCTAATTTTTCCCTAAGTTTTCTTATGTGAACATCAATTGTTCTGTCGCCTACGATCACGTCGTCACCCCATACCTGTGAAAAAATTTCGTCACGGGTGAAAACCTTTTCGGGCTTTGAAGAGATGAGCAGCAACAATTTAAACTCTTTCTTGGGCAACACAATTTCTACACCGTTTAAGATAACCACATATCTGTCTTTATCTATAACCAGGTCGCCACGTGAAATTATTTTTGCTTCTTGTCCGGCATCAAAAGTATGAATAAACTTTCCGTAGCGTTTTAACAGCGCTTTTATCCTGCTGAGCAATACTTTTGGCTTAATGGGTTTGGTAATATAATCGTCTGCACCGGCATCAAAACCTGCCACCTGCGAATAATCCTCTCCCCGTGCAGTTAGAAATGCAATCACTGTTTGTTCGAGGCCGTGTGTGGCACGCATCTGTTCACAGGTTTCAATACCATCCATCCCCGGCATCATAATGTCGAGCAGAATCAGGTGAGGCCTGAATTTTCGGGCAATTTCAATGCCCTCAAAACCATCAAGTGCAGAACCTACCTCGTAACCTTCGCGCTTAAGGTTGTACGACAAAAACTCCACAATATCGGGTTCGTCATCAACAATTAGTATTTTATATACGGTATCATTCTTCATTTTTACTTTAACCTCCTATTATCCAAATTATTTATTATGAAATACCGAAGCGAAAATTACAAATAAAATGCTCACCAAAACAGTTTCATTCGAAAGCCTTCAATTTATATATATGTATTTAATAATAAATCAAACTGTTAGGGTCTAATTGTTAACATAAACTTAACCTATAAATAATATTCTGATTACCTCTTCCAAATCAAATATATCTATTTTTCGCACTTGAAAGATATAACAAATAGTGTTGTATAAATTATTGATATTAAGTTAAATCATATTAAACATGATGATAAGAAATGAAATGAATCTTATTATCACTTTTATTTTAAGAATTACAAAACGTTAACAGTAAATATGGGTAAACTGTAAAGTTGTTTTGTTTTGACAAAAGGCTGCCTGCTTGCCGGGCAGCTTTTTTAGTTTAATATTAACATAATGGTAACCGGAATTAACATTTACTTAATGTTAAATAATTAAGAATAAACTAAATTCACGCGAAAATAAAATATCATGAACAAGAAAATAAATGTATTGGCAAGCCTTTTTCTACTGGCCTTTTTATGTAATTCAACAATTTCAGCGCAATTATCGGTTGATGAAGATGGTATTTATTACGACAACCTCGGCAAACCTTATACAGGCATTTTTATAGAGAAATATGATGATGGTACAATAAAAGGTAAAACCACACTTATCTCTGGCCGTAAGCACGGGCTGGCAAGCATCTATTTCAAAGACGGATCTCTGAGTGAATTAAGAATGTACCGAAATAACCAGATGCATGGGACATGGGTTACATGGAATGAAAAAGGAAAAAAGACAGCCGAAGCCAATTACGCGGCTGACAAGAAAAACGGCAAATGGTATATCTGGGACGAAAACGGTGTAAAGCGCTACGAGATGATCTATTTCGACGGGGAGAAAGCAGGCACATGGTACATGTGGGATGAAAAAGGTGAGCTTACAGGAAAAAAAGACTATTCAGAAATACCCTAATTTGTGATTGTAAATAAAAGGAACGGACTCAATGCGACTCCTTCACCGGCCACTTTCAAATAGTATATTGTATTACCTGATTTCCTTTTAGCCGATGTATGTAAACCTTGATAAAACTTGAAAATAATATTCAACATCTTAAAAAGAATATACCTTCGCGATGTTTACCATTGGCCCCTTATAATCTGATTATTATTGGTTTTGCATAATAAAAAATCCCTGCCAAGCCAGGGATGCATATCTGAAGAGTCGTAGAAACCCTCTTCAACCATTTGAATAAATTTTGATGAAGAAATACTTACATACAAAAAAAAGAAAACCCGATTTACAGGTTTTCCATTTCAAGTTCAAGCTTACTATTCTGTACAATTTCTATTTTTACCTCTTTCCTGTTCTTTTTGTAAGAGATCATATCAGATTCAATCTGATATTTACCAGGTTTCAGGTTACTGATCTGAAAATTTCCATCGAAATCTGAATACACAACAATGCTGCTACCTACGATTTTAACAGCTACTCCGGCAAGCACTTCGCCATTGTTCTTATCAACAACAGTACCCTTAACGGAAACAGACATTTCAGCCGCAGCCGGATTTTCTTTTTCAGAGGCAATGCCAAATGCATGCATACTTAAAAACAATATTGCTGCTACTACAATTTTTTTCATTTTTTTATAATTTTTTAACCAAAACAAAAATAAGCCAATTAAGGCTATCACTATATTAGGTGGTTGTAATCTTTATGTTAAGTTTTTCTTAAGAAATCCTCTTGCATGTTAAGAAATCGTAAACATATTCAGCTTAAACTCCTGATTAACCTGCTATTTGATGACTGTTATTTAAATGTTACCCAAAGAATATTTGGAAGTTACAGACAAAATAAACGGGAGGTTGATATTTTTGGATACTTAATGGCTTTAGGGCAGACATAACTTTACAGATATGGCAGTTGTGATTACCTTTCATGAAAACTAAGTATCTTTGGCCTGCAAAAAACCCTGCCCATGAACCGAATAGACCGCCTCTCGGCCATACTCATTATGCTACAGACCAAAAAAGTGGTAAAAGCAGAAGAGATCGCCAATCGTTACAATATCAGCAAACGGACCGTTTACCGCGATATACGTGCGCTTGAGGAAGCCGGCATCCCTATAGGTGCCGAAGCCGGCATCGGTTACTTTCTTACCGAAGGCTACCATCTGCCCCCGGTAATGTTTACCAAAGCCGAGGCTGGTTCGATGCTGACCGCCGAAAAACTGGTAGAAAAATTCACCGATCCTTCAATTGAAAAGCATTTCAAGTCTGCCCTTGATAAAATTAAATCTGTATTGCCCTCATCAGATAAAGATTTTCTTGAATCGCTTACTCCGAATATTTCCATCCTTAACCATTTCAACAATTCGGTGTATAATTTTCCCAATAACTTCCTGAGCGATATTCAACAAGCGCTGGCAACCAAAAAGGTGCTAAAAATTGACTATTATGCCCAGTATTCAGACAAATTATCGGAAGGAAGGCTTGTTGAACCTATCGGGCTTTGCTATTACAATTTTGCCTGGCATATGTTCGGTTATTGTCGTCTTAGAGACGACTACCGCGATTTCAGGCTCGACAGGATTAAACAGCTTTTGGTTACAGCAGAGCAATTTGTCGCTGATAAAAGAATGCCAATGCTCGAGTTTATGAATAACATGTACCAGTTAAATAACCTCGAACCGGTGGTTTTGAGATTTGACAAATCAGTGCTGGGTTACATTGAAAAACCACGTTATTATTATGGCTTCGTAGATGAAAAAGACTTGGGTAACAGCATGGAAATGCACTTTATGACAGACTCCCCGGACTATATGGCCCGTTGGATAATAACTTATGGCAATAAGGTATCAATAGTAAATCCGGAACAGTTAAAAAATCTGGTTAAAAATCTGGTAGATGAACTACATCAACATTTTTTGTAATCAGCTTTTATTCTTTTGTTACATCGAGCTCACAGCCGAAACTATTCCAACTTTTCCTGTCAATTGATTTTATAGCTGAAAATTTTTCATGGTTGATTTTTCTGGCAATGGAATTTCTGACCTGTTTTTGCGGGTAAAGTTGCAACGCGATACCTTTAAGGTTCTTTACATCAACGAACCATGAGGTGGCAAAATAGAAATTATTGAGTTTGACAAATCCGTAATACGGGTCGGATAAATGAAAAAAGCCTTCTTTTATGGCATACAATACGGCCATATGATTCGGCATGTATAAAAGCACCGGCATCTGAAGTTTATTATACAGTTCGCCCAGATCGGCCTTCACCACCCTGCTGTCAAATCCCAGCGACTCTGCAAGCATCACCATATCTTCGATTGTGAGTATTCCGGGATTACTTTCAAGTGAACTGCTTTTTAAAATGTTTTTATATGTAATTCTTTTGCCGTAATAATATTTGTACATCATCTGAAGGCACACGATGCCAGAATGGTAACCCTTTTTTTGTCTGAAATAGGGAAAGGTGGCAAAATATGACTTGCGTGAACTTAATAACGTGATCATAATTCCCAGGGCCATCAGCACGACAAATAAAACCGCGATGATCCTGCCCGACCTTACAACCGCCCTTTCAAGCTGCTCGTTTTGTATCCTAAGGCTATGCAATATAATGTAATATGCTTTTTGAAGAGAGTCAGCCTGTGCTTCTGTCATTCCGGTCTCCTCCGTTATTTGAATACCGGAGGTATCATTGGCCCCTGCGCTATTACCAGAGGGCTCGTTACAGTATGCAGTTGCTGCAATTAGCGTGAAAAGGCATGATAGGATAAAACACTTCATAAGGTTCTGCCGGTTTGTAAAAACCAAATATAACAGTATGCAGTTTACTTTCCAAATTATTGTATTACAGAATCATATTAAGACCGTATCAAGTAAGATATATTTCTTCTTCGCTGCTGCTAATGACTCAATGGAAAATAGCCTTCGACTACGCTGCTAATGACACGATAAAAATAGCCTTTCCCGGCTTACCGGGACTCAGGCAGACAAAGGTGTCAACTAATAATAAAATAGTGGTTTAGCACTATCGAAGTCTTAGTGTGACAAGTGCTTGATAATTTAATTTCAGGCTGAGCGTAATCGAAGCCCCCTCCTCATACACTATTTATTCTTCAACAAATCTCTTATTTCTGTAAGTAATGTTTCTTCTTTTGTTGGCACAACCGGAACTGTAGGTTGTACTTCCTCTTTCCTCTTCATCTTGTTCATTGCTTTGATCATCAGAAATATTACAAAAGCTATAATCAGAAAATCAATTAGCCACTGTATAAAATTTCCATAATTAAGCGTGACTGCTTCTACTTCGGGAATTATATTTCCTAAAGCATCCATTCCGGCCGGTATTGCTTTTTTAATGGTAATTTTAAAATCTGTAAAATTCACTCCACCCAGCAACATGCCTATTGGAGGCATAATCACATCATTAACCAGCGAACTGACAATCTTGCCAAAAGCCCCGCCGATGATAATACCCACTGCCATATCAACCACATTACCGCGCAAGGCGAACTGCTTAAACTCTTTAATAAATCCCATAGCGTTTGTTTTTAGGTTTAACAAATAAATAGTTACAAAAAAAATTGTTAACCAATTTATTATATATTTATGTAGGTTGCAATAAAAGGCAGAATTATTCTTTAAAAATACTTTCATTCATAATTCGGCGCTGCGAACAAAATGGGAGCAAAAATGTAAGCCTGGTAATTCATGACACTTCAGTATTCAGTTCATAAAAAAAAAATTCCGTTGAGTAATGATAAAATCTAAAAAGTATAAAAAGTCAACCGGCATAAAATGTTAAAAGCTGGAAGTATTATCTTTATAGCTCAAACTCAAAAAAAACGAACAGAGTATGAAAATCCTGGCTATAACAATCTTGCTGTTTGTTGGTGTGTACTCACTTTCTGCACAGTTAAAAATAAGTGAAAATACAGACCCCGGAAGTAGAAATTTCCCCATTTTCACCACGACAAAACAGGCAACAATATATTGCGACAGCAATGATTATGAAACAGTGAAAATTGCAGCCCGACTGCTTGCCTCTGACATTGAGATGGTTACTGGCCACAGGCCAGAGATAATCTCAGATATCTCGAACCTTTCAGATTTTACAATTATTGTCGGTACAGATGAGAAGTGCCGACTTATCAGTATACTATCTTCAGAAAAAAAAATCAATACCGAAAAATTAAATGGAGGCTGGGAACAGTATTATTATAAAACACTGCAAAAGCCATTTCCAGGGGTAAAACAAGCATTGGTTATCTGCGGCAGCGACAAGCGGGGTGCAGCATATGGTGTATTTACCCTTTCCGGGGCAATGGGTGTTTCGCCATGGCACTGGTGGGCAGACATTACCCCTGAAAAAAAGACCGGTCTGAGTCTCGAACCGCTTGAGTACCTCTCCCCTGCACCATCTGTAAAATACAGGGGGATTTTTCTTAACGATGAAGACTGGGGGCTGCAACCTTGGGCGGCAAAGACATTTGAACCTGAAACAGGTGACATCGGGCCAAAAACTTATGCAAAAATTTTTGAACTGTTGCTACGTTTGAAGGCCAACCTCATCTGGCCGGCCATGCATCCCTGCACCAAAGCGTTCTACCACTATCCTGATAACAGCAAAACAGCAGATGATTACGGCATTGTAGTAGGCAGTTCACATGCCGAACCAATGCTGCGAAACAATGTAGATGAATGGGATGTAAAAACAATGGGGGAATTCAGCTACGCCACCAATAGCAACACCATTTATAATTACTGGAAACAGCGGGCAGAAGAAAGTAAAAACTATGAAAGTATCTACACAATTGGTATAAGAGGTATTCACGATTCAGGCATGGAAGGAGTTACTTCCATGGAAGATAAAAGAATTATCCTGGAAAAGGTTTTTGCCGACCAGCGCGAAATAATTAAAAATATAATTAACGATGATATAACAAAGGTACCGCAGGCGTTTATCCCTTATAAAGAGGTTCTTGATATTTATGATAATGGTTTGGAATTACATGACGATATAACCATTGTATGGACTGATGACAATTATGGATTTATGCGTCGGTTGAACAATAAATCCGAATCTGTAAGAAGCGGAGGAAGCGGTATTTATTATCATCTTTCATACTGGGGAAGGCCTCATGATTATCTCTGGCTTGGCAGCACACATCCCATGCTTGTAAGGGAAGAGTTAATCAAAGCTTACAGGAGCGGCTGTAAAATGCTTTGGGTCATGAATGTGGGAGATATCAAGCCGGCAGAGTACCTTACAGAGCTTGCGCTTGATATGGCCTATCAGATTGAACCGTTTACTGATAACGGTTATGTTAAAAAACACCTTGCAAATTGGATGCAGAACTCCTTTGGAACGGAAGCAGGAACTAAAGTAAAAGATATTATGTGGGATTACTATGACCTGGCATTTGAAAGAAAACCTGAGTATATGGGATGGAGCCAGACAGAGCCAACCAGGGTCATCAATCCCACCATGTATAATCATTTTTATTACAACGATGAAGCCCAAAGAAGGCTTGACAGATATGGTAAACTGTTTGCCGAAGTTCTGTCATTGAAGGGTGAAATTCCGGCAAATCGTCGTGATGCCTATTATCAGCTGGTTTATTACCCTGTGCGGGGTGCAACCCTTATTAACCAAAAATTTCTTCATATTGAAAAAGCGTATATATATGCAAAACAGTTTCGCAGCAGCGCAAACGACCATGCCTTATTAGCAAAAGCGGCATACGACAGTATAATATCAGAAACAAATTTTTATAATGAAAAACTTTCAGCAGGCAAATGGCAGCATATGATGTCTATGAATCCGAGGGGACTTCCGGTTTTTGACTGTCCGATGATACCAGCCTGGGAAATACTGGATAAACAGGATTTCGGAATTTGCCTTGAAAGTTACACGGATGAACGTCCGCGTGAAAACATGTTTGGAAGCAGACTGCCGGTGTTTTATTCTGCTGATGACAAATATTTCATAGATATTTTTCTTACAGGAAAAGGAAACATTCAGTGGGAAGCCATCACCTCTCATCCCTGGATAATACTCAACAAAAAATCAGGTGAGCTAAAAGATGACTTCCTGAAAAAAGAGGAACGTATATTGGTAAGTATTGATTATGCCATCTTATCACCCGATTCGGCAAATAACGGATTTGTAATTATAAAAGGTGGCAACAGGGAATTTAAAGTGCCGTTTCAGGTGAAAAAATTAACTGTTGTCAACCCGAACTTTTTCATTGAAAAAAACAGGTATGTTTCAATATATGCTGAAAACTATTCGCGCGTAATCAATTCATCCGCATACAACTGGAATGTGACAGAAGGATTGGGATATTCGGGTAAATCGCTTGTGCTGGCCCCTGTTACAGGAATCCCCGGTAATGACGATCAGGAAGAGATAAGGGCAACTGCAGAATATGAATTTGTTACTTATTCAAAAGGAAATGCTGATGTATATGTTTATTGTCTGCCGGTTCACCCTCTTAACAATAATTATTCTTTGCGCTTAGAAGTGAGTATTGACAATAATAAACCCGATATAATTGATTACCGCACCTTTGACAGAAGTGAAACATGGAAACAAAACGTTTTACGCAACAGCGCCATAGTTATCTCTTCTCATAATATTTCAGAACCGGGAAGGCATACCCTTAAAATAACAGCGCTTGATCCTGGTGTGATTATAGACCGCATTGTAATTGATTTTGGAGGATTAAAGCATGGCTATTCAGCTATTCCTGAAACCGATACAAAGTAAAATTTATTAAAATTTTCAATTTACGGTTTTTTACTATATTTAACACCTGAACAAAATTTCAACTCATGCCACAAACTTTGCTCCTTATCATTATTTACATTGTTACTCCCGCCATCATTATTTATCTTACCGAACGAAACAGTATCGCAAACCGAATAGGCACGGTGATACTTGCATATTGTTTCGGACTTATTCTCGGGCACATAGGCCTGATACCTTCTGCAAGCACGTTTTTTCATGAACTGCTGGCTGCCAATAAAAAGCTTAGCTTTCAGCAGCTTGCGCTTTTGCAAGAACAGTACCTTATTACTGCAGATGACATTTTATTCTTCAGGATCAGGAAAATGCAGGACCTGTTTATGACCATTACCATCCCCGTGGCAATTCCCTTGTTGCTTTTTTCGCTGAATATCAAAGACTGGTTCAGGATGGCCGGCAAGACATTTCTCTCGCTCGTTTTGGGTATTAGTGCAGTTATTCTGGTTGTTGGGGTCGGTTTTTTCATTTTCAGGAAGCAGATACCCGAACTATGGAAGGTTTCTGGCATGCTTATCGGTCTATACACAGGCGGAACCCCAAACCTTGCTTCTCTGAAAATGATGCTCGATGTTGACCCCATAACCTATATCCTTACACACACCTACGATACGGCAATAGGTGTTGCCTATCTTTTCTTTCTAATGACCATAGGTAAAAAGATATTCAGAAAATACTTAAATCCTTATCCCAGGAAAGACGGTTTTTATGAGGGAGCCACAGCCAATATCAATGGTGAATACAGGGGTATTTTATCGAAGGGGAAATTTTTTCCTCTGCTAAAAGCGCTTGGAATCACTTTTGCCATTTTTCTCATCGCCGGCTTGTTAAGCCTCATGGTAAACGAAAACCAGGTGATGATTGTGGTAATACTAACCATTACCACCCTCAGCATATTTGTATCTCTTATCCCTCAGGTAAACAAAATAGACAAAACTTTTGAACTTGGCATGTATTTTATATTAATATTCAGTATGGTGGTTGCATCAATGGCCGATATCAAACAACTGGTGCATATCTCTCCTGCATTATTCTTTTATATTACAGCTTCAGTTTTCGGAACCCTGCTGATACAAGTTTTTTTATCAAAAATTTTTAAAGTAGATGCAGATACCGTAATGGTTTCATCCACAGCGCTTATATGCTCTCCCCCATTTGTGCCGCTTGTTGCCGGTGCACTTAACAATAAAGAAGTTGTTGTATCAGGACTTACCGTCGGAATAATTGGCTACGCGGTTGGAAATTACCTGGGGGTATTGTTGGCCTATTTTTTACAGGGAATCTGAGATATTCCCGGTTAGGTAATTATAATACGGTCATTCCTAATAGTATCTTTTAAAATCCTTCAAGTGGGATTGTAACAGTTGGAATTAGTAACAGGAATCCAAGCAAAATTAATATCACCATTAAAGGTGTAATCCACCTCACCCACTTTTGATATGGAATTCTGGCAACACCGAGTACCCCAATCAGAACTCCCGAAGTTGGTGTAATCATATTTGTAAACCCGTCGCCAAACTGAAAAGCCATTACAGTGGCTTGTCTCGAAAGCCCTACCAGATCTGAGAAAGGCGCCATAATAGGCATTGTAAGCGCTGCTTTGGCAGAACCCGAAGGAATTACAATATTAATAATAGTCTGTATTACATACATCATCCCGACTGTGCTTATTTTTCCAAGCGAATTCATTGAGTTTGAAAGTTTATACAGTATTGTATCAATCACCTGTCCCTCTTCAAGAATTACAATAATACCGCCGGCAAGGCCCACAACCAGGGCTGCAGGCAAAATGTCTTTCACTCCATCAAGAAATAGTTTTACAATTTCATTGGGTGAATTGTTCATAGCAATACCGGCCATTATTCCCATAGCAAAGAATAGGGTGGCTATCTCCAGAATATACCACTTATAAGCCATAACTCCTAAAATTAGAAAGAGAATTGTAAACAGAAGCAGGTTAAGAATAAAGAAGTGGACGCTTTTTCTCAGTGACAAAACGCCGGTAATAATAAATAGGAATGATGCAACCGGTATTAATGGTAATGCAAAATTTATATTTCCAAATTCCACCTGTGTATTTAAATGGCTGACCGAGATCAGAATAAGCACCACCGAAATCAAT
>JAWOHT010000170.1:0-4485 GCA_046485045.1 Bacteroidales bacterium | reverse complement strand
ATACTCTCTATAGATTCTTTTATATCAACCGTAACCATAAATTGAACAGACTGAGAATTTAACTTATTAAAGATAGTTGATTTCTTTTGGCTAAACTCATCTGTTACAAATATTAAATGTTTACAATGCGAGATTACTTCTTCTTCAAGAACATCTGCGGCCAAATTCTGATGAATTATTTTCCCGAGTTTATCAGAATATTCGTTTGTTTTCGTGATATAGGAGGCCACCTGGTCGAGTGTTTTTAAAAATTCTGTCGAAATCTCGTTCATTTGGTTTAATATACCGGTATTGTTGTGAGAAGCATTATGCATAACGCTGTTGACTATTTTATTAAACTGTATGCCTGTGTTTTTAAGATTGATGTATTTTTCTGAAAACATTTTTATACTGTTGTTTACCGATTCTGATTTTTCCAGAAAGGTATCATTAAATAATTCAAGATATTTGAGCAGTGATAAAGAATGTCCGGTAATTTTGTCGGGATGGTTGTTAATATGCTCATTTTCTGGTTCTTCAACGCTACAGAATTGTGTGCAGATAGAAACAATATCATCAAGAATTTCACCTAAGCCTATAAATTTTGAAGTTATAACTTCAATGGCATTCTGATATTCGGAGTTTGCATGTATGAGTTGTGCAGCCTGAAGTCCTGTAATATCTCTTATCTGTATAAGCAGCTTGGCTTTCGAGAGGATAAAATCAGGATGGTCTTCATTCTCCATCAGCCCCGATAATTTCTCAAGTATCTCCTCGTGTGTCTGTTGGATATGTTCAATTTTTTGCCTTACTATATCCTGATATTGCAGGTGGGTAATAATTTTTGAGGCACTCTCGTTGCTCAAATCAATTTTCTCACCGAGTTGCTGCATCAGTCTCTGTGACTGATGGTATTTCCGCAATAAAAATTGTCCGAAATTCTGAATCTGGTTTAATGCTTCAAAAACCGGCCTGAAACCTTCAGGGTCAAATTGACCGGATACTTTGTCAGTGCCATTCAGAAGTTTTCTCAAACCGTTAAGGTTTTTTACCGCATCGGGGTATTTTTTAAATATATCTTCAATAATAGCATTAATCTCATTTGAATATTTTAATGTGTTGGAATCAAGCTTCAAATTGGCAGAAATAAGCTTGTAGGTCTTTAGGTTCTGGTTATAGTTGTTTACAGGGATATAGAGGTAATCAAGGGTTCTTGAAATATCTTCCTGGCAATCGTGGCTTTCACGAATACTTTTAATGATTTTTATTATACCTGTCCTGAGTTTGTTCGAAACACCTTCACACTCATTAATAAACATAATATTGTCTTCTTCTGCAAAGGCATTAAGAATTTCAGAAATGTCATTAACAACCCGCTTAATATTCTCGTGCGTTTTAGTGAAGTTTGAGTGCAGGTTTAAAAAATCTCTTGATGAGCAGTTGATCAGGGTTGTTATTCTGTTATTAATGTCTGTAATGTGATCAGCAATTGTATCAACAGCAAAGGCTTCAAGTAGTTCATTGGCTTTTATCTTATTTGCCTGACTTTTCGATACCATGAAAAAAACAATATTTAATTTAAAAAAATCCTGAATCTGTAATACTTTTCGGTTTTATACGCTTTTTAACCTTACAAACGTTCTTTTGTTTTATAAATTTACAGTATCGCTGCACAATAAGAAAATAAATATGTTGATTTTTATCATCTAATTCAGGTGATTTACATTACTTTTTTAAACAAATAACAATTCGATTAAAATTAGAAAAACGAAATGGATATGCAAGCAGGTATTTTTAATATTTCCAATAATATCTGTTACATGTAAGGTGTTGTATTCTATTGCCCTAACGCGAAAAAGAGATAAATAATTGCAGGCACAAAAGGCCTGTTATGAGAATGCGGATCGAGGTTTTTCTTAGGCCGGAATAGTTGAGGATGTAAAGTTTCTCGGAAACTGTATCAGTTTTTTAACAGCAGTCAGAAATTCCTGAATATTCAGTGGTTTTGTAAATATCTTTTCGATGCCAAGTTTTTTCGCCATATATAAATAATAAGGTTTACCGCCAGATATGGCTATAATTTTTATTTCAGGGAAATCGCGTTTAAGGTGCATAATCAGTTCAATCCCCTCCATTTTTGGCATGATAATATCTGTAATTACAAGATCAATTCCAGTTTTGCGGACTATTTCAAGGCCTTTAATGCCATCTTCGGCTTCTTCTATTTCAAATTGATGATCAATAAAAATATTTCTGATAAGTTTACGCATCATCAGGTTATCATCAACAATTAAAATTCTCTTCATTTTTCCTGCCTGTTTAATAAGATAAACGATAACCAGCTGATATTGTTTGATTTCTTCAGGCAATCGGGCAAAAGGATTGACCAAACAGGTATAATATTTGATTAACGGAGGAATTAATAATAATAGAAAAAAACCGGCAGTGCAATTTCAAATAATTTTACCCGTCAGGGTGTAAAACCGATTCGACTTTATTAACCAAATATTGCAGATCTATGGGTTTTTTTACAAAATCAATAGCTCCCATCTGCAGTATCCTCTCTATATTGTCATCATCGGTAAGTGCTGAAACAATAATTACGGGCGTATCTTTGGTAGATTTACTTTTCTTGATCTCCTTTAAGAAATCAAAACCGCTGATCTTGGGCATAAGCAGATCGAGCAAAATCAGATCGGGTTTATGTTTTGCAATAATCGAATATGCTTCTTTAGCGTTAAGCGCTGTATGTATATGGTAGCCTTTTTCATCGAGTATGGCTTCCAGCAAAACAACATTGGTCGTTGAATCGTCTACTACAAGAATGTTAATCTCATTAGATGGTTTCATCATTTTAAACTTATATTTAAATATAGCAAAAAAAAATTAATTAACTATAAAATTTACCTTTAGTGTTTAAAAAAGCTTTTAATTTAAAAGCAGGTTCTTTTCTATACGCATAAAACCCATATTGCTCTTTAAGTGATGATATAAATCATCTTTTTTGATAAAACTATGTGATCAATCAACATTTTTTATTATATTTAGTTAGTGAAATTATTTCAATCACGTATGACAAATAATCAAAATACTGATAAAGAAACGCTGATTCCTTTCGGGAGTTGCCTCACCGATGAGGAGATTGAAATATTTCAGAAAAACAGTAATATAGTTACCTATAACAAACGTGAAAATATATTCAGGCAAAGCACGCGTACATCGCATATTATGTTTGTAAAAAGCGGCCTTGTGAAAATATTTAAAGAAGGCAGGAACAATAAATTTATAATACTTAAAATTGCTACGCCCGGCGAATATCTCGGGCTGATATCTATTTTCGGCAACAACATGCACCAGTATTCTGCCTCTGCTGTTGATTCTGTTGAGGTTTGTTTTATTGACCTTCCTGCTTTTACCAGTTTTGTTAAGGAAAACGGTGAGTTTGCAATGAAAATTATTGGTAATCTCAGTAACTATGCCATTTATATTTTTGACAGGCTAATGAGCCAATCGCATAAGCAGCTGCCCGGAAGGATTGCCGATGTGATTCTTTATTTTGCAGAAAACATTTTCAAAAGCCATACCTTCGAATTTCCGTTTACACGTAGAGAACTGGCTGAACTTGCCGGCACAACAAAAGAAAGTTTTATCAGGACACTGGCCGAGTTTAAGAATGATAAGATTATACAATTAAATGGTTCTGAAGTTACCATAAACAGCATAAAAATTATTAAAACACTAAGCAATTTGGGGTAGTGAGTATTTAATCTAAAATCCGCACTTATGAAAATTATTATTGCCGATGATATCTTTACAAACAGGCTCCTGTTATCTGAAATAATTGCCGACCTGGGTCATGAACACCTTGAAGCAGAGAATGGTAAGGTAGCTGTTGAACTGCTTAAAAATAACAATGATATTGACCTGATATTAATGGATATTGAAATGCCTGTAATGAACGGGCTTGAGGCCGCCATGTACATCAGGGGGAAAATGCCGGAACCAAAATGTAAAATTCCGATTGTGGCACTTACCGCACATAATCCAAAGATTTTTTTCGATGATTACAGGGATGTCGGTTTTGATCAATTGCTTACGAAACCATATTCTATTAACAAAATCACTGTTTTGCTGGAAAATTTTATTAAAGCCTGAACTTTTTGTGTTTAAAAAACCAGTGTTGCAATTTTCTCGAGAAATACGGCATCTGTAATAATAATCGATCGTATTTGTCGGTTTTTGCAGACATAAAAAAACTTTGCATTGCAAAAATGCAAAGTTAATGTAGAGATAAAAGACAAAATTAAAAAAAAGCTTTTATTAAGCACTCACGTAATCATAGACTCTTACAACCTTGAAAAGGTTATGAGGCAGGGGTTTTAAGATTATTCGTTTGTTCCCTTTCTGATACAAATCATAATGATAATATGAAAAGCAGTTCAGATTTGTTGGAAATACACCCATAGACTCCAGTTCATCACCTGTGAGACAAATGTTTTTTTCCAG
>JAWOHT010000099.1:0-10715 GCA_046485045.1 Bacteroidales bacterium | reverse complement strand
ACCTCTTCTGTGTCTGGAACAGTATTACCGGTTTGTTCAGAAAAATTCGAAACTATTTCAATTTCAAATGGTTTAAATGTATCAATATTTATTTCATTAAATTCATGAAGTTCATCCTCTGTCATGCAGATGACTTCGGTGCGATATACCCCCTTCCTTATCAATTCCAGGAAACACCTTGCCGTGGCCGCTACATCTGCTGAGGCATTGTGAGCCTCTTCAAAAACCTCTCCAAAAAGTTTTTGATGAAGCTCGGCAAGGTTAGGCCATTTATATTTTCCGCCCTTGCCCCCGGTAAGGGCACAAAAATCGGTGGAAGTTTCCATGGTACATATCTTTTTCATAGATAGAAGCTTGTTCTCCATGCCGGTTCTGAAATATTCGGCCCCGACAATCCTGAGATCAAACTCTATATTATGTCCAACTACCACGGTGCATTTTTTCAGGGCAAGCGAAAAATCACTAAGTACATCATCCAGATTGTGCCCTTCAGAAAGGGCTTTCTCCGTTGAGATTCCATGTACCTTTTCGGCGCTGAAGGGAATCGTGAAACCTTCGGGTTTGATAATATAGTTCATGGCCTCAACAAGTTGTCCTTGCTTATCATGAACTTCCCACGCAAGCTGCACCATTCTTGGCCAATTGTCTGAATCGGATACGGGAGCCTGATAATTCTTTGGCAGACCGGTTGTTTCTGTGTCAAATATTAAATACATCAGCGACTATAATAACAGAATATTTAAATACTGATTTTGTGCAGATTAAAAACAATGGCTGTGGAAAGTAAAATTAATTCAAATTAGGGCAGAAAAACACAATTGTTGATAACTATGGAAAAAATGATATGCAGTCAGGCCATCGGCGCGTAAGTCTTCAATTATAGCCTGCATAGGCATATATTGCAGATACCGAAGGGCTAAAAAAACCGCACCGAAAAAGAAGTCTGGAATACAACTCTCGTAACTCCAAAATTTCTGTGACGAATCGGTTCCCAGTAAAAATCGTGTCTATCAGAGATTGCTGGTAGTGCTTTTCAGCAAATACCCTTCAATATACTGTCTGAACATGGTTTTGGTATCCTCAGGTGTTTTTGCTATACCTGAGGTCATGCTGGGTGTTCCCTCCATCGGACAATAAAGAAATGCCGGAATACCCCTTACCCCGAAAACTGCAGCAAGTTCCTGCTCAACCTGTACATTAATTTTGTAAATATGTATCTTGCCGGAATACTCTTTTGCCAGTTCATCAAGTATCGGGGAAGTGATTCGGCATGGTGCGCACCAGTCGGCATAAAAATCAATAATACAGGGAAGTTTTCCTTTAAAAATCCATGTATCCGGATTTTTTTCATAATCCATCACCTTTTCAAGAAAATCCTTTTTTGTAAGATAAATGGGCTTATCATAAACTACCTCTTCCACATTTGATTGTTCCGATGCGGCAGTGTCATTTTTCTGGCTGTTGTCCCCTGCATTCTGGCTCTTGCAACTGCTCATAATGGTTACCGCAATTAATAAAACTCCTAATTTCTTTTTCATATATCTAATGTTCATGTTGTATTTTCGTTTGCAAATTTAATAAATATATTTATATATATACATATGTTGTATGATAAAATATTCTAAAAATTTGTTAAATATAATAATATCCTGACGGATGAAAAACTTAACTTTCAAATCAAATACTATATTTCAGTATTTCAAATCATCAGGGGACTTTAAGCGGTAAAAAACCGAGTGCTCTGAAAAAATAATTTCAACCACGCTGATAGAGATAAGTTTGGCCAGTATTCTTTCTACGAAATACTTTTTGCCCTCAGTCTTTGATGCAATCTCCCGCGAAGTGAGCATTTCATTTTCTTTTAGAGTTTTAAGCACTTTTTTTTCATTAACGCCATATCGGAGATATACTCCTCTACTTTGATTTTTCAGTTTCCATACATTCAACATCACCACATTAGCCAAAAAATTCTCATCTTTAATTCTTACATATGCCATCCATTTCCCCTCATCGGTTCTGGCATATGTAGGCTTCATCCCTGATTCGGGTATTTTAACCTCCAAAACCCATTTGCCATCTACATTCCACCTTCTGGTAGAATAATCAACAGCTGGTTTGCAAAAAAGATGTGCAGCCGATTCAACCATATAATCTTCTTCATCGGTCTTTATACCTGAAATTACACCATTGTCTTTCACACCAACCAGTAATATACCCCCCTTTGTGTTGGCAAATGCAGAAAATGTGCGGGCAATCTTTTTTGCATCTGAAATTTCAAACTTAAAATCAAGCTGCTGGTGTTCTCCCTGATCTATCAGATTTCTTATATACCGGTCCATTGTTAAGGTATGTACAGATAACATTCATTGTCCACAGTTACCTGGGTAAAGTTAATGTCGAATACCGACTCTGCAAAGTATGCCTTTGTAAATGATAATAATAAACAAATATCTGCCCGAGAATTACAATCAGGTAATAAAATTAATCCATGTGAGCAAGATTTTAAAATTTTTTGATATTTTTGCCACGGTTCTTTACATATGGTTTTTTTGCCGGGGGATTAGCTCAGTTGGCTAGAGCGCTTGCATGGCATGCAAGAGGTCAGGGGTTCGACTCCCCTATTCTCCACAACTTAAGGATAGGCTTTTGCTATCCTTTTTTTGTTCCCGGGTAATGGGATAGAGCGTCCCGCTGTCAGGCGGGAAGGTCAGTGGTTCGACTCCCCTGTTCTCAATTCAAAATATAGCCCAAGTTGCAGAAATGAACCAAATGCATGATTATTGTATTCTCTATGAAACTTTCCTGAAAATTGCTTTAATTTGGTATGGTATTTGTTTGAATTCATTTGAAATGAATAAATACAACTACTTTTGACAAAAGTTAAAAAAATTCACAGAAATTTTGTCAATGCTACATAATTAGTTAATTTTGGAAACTTAAAATATCAGAGATGGAAGTAAAAAAATCAAAACAAGCCGACCTTGAAAAGAAAAGGATGCTTTTCCTTGAAATAGGTTTAGTAGTAGTACTGGCCATAGTTTTAGCAGCTTTTGAATGGAGTACAAGACCACTTGAACAGAATCTTTTTAATGTTTCATCCGAAGATTTGGGTGAAGAAGAACAGATTCCAATCACACGCCCGCAAGACCAGCCACCACCACCACCACCGGCACCGCCACAGGTATTCGAACTGAATATCGTTGAAGATGATGTTGAGTTAGATGACCAGCTTGAGCTGGCAAATATGGATGCAGATATCAATCAGGAAGTTCAGTTTGTTGAATTTAAAGAAGAACAAGAAGAAGAAGTTCCCTTCATTATTGTAGAAGATATGCCTACTTTCCAGGGTGGTGACATGAACGCCTTCCGTAATTGGGTTCAGCAGAACCTTAAATATCCCGATATAGCAGCCGAAAACGGCATCAGCGGTAAGGTATATGTTAATTTTGTAATAAATAAAGATGGCAGTCTGGTAGACGCCAAAGTAGTACGTGGTGTTGACCCCTCACTCGATCAGGAAGCATTAAGAATGGTAAGGGCTTCGCCAAAATGGACACCCGGAAAACAACGCGGTAAAGCCGTTAAGGTACAGTTTACATTTCCGATTGTATTTGTATTACAGTAATCATCTGCCTGAACAAGATATTAACCCTGACCGATCGGTCAGGGTTTTTTTTATTTCTGTTTGAAACATTGTTATTGTTTTTCAGGTATATTTTTATAATTTTAATATAATCAACATAAAATAACCTTTTACCATGAAAATAATATACACAGGATTTATACTTGCAGTTATAATAGTTGCATGCTCTTCGTCTGAAAAACTTTTACAACGCGGTAATTACGACGGACTAATAGACAAATCGGTTAAGAAACTGATCAAAGACCCCGGAAGCAGTGAAGATGCCGAATTGCTCGACAAAGCCTATAAGCTTGCCAATGAAAGGGACCTTGAAAGGATAAAGTATCTTAATATTGAGAATAACCCCAATTCCTGGGACGAGATCATGTCGCACTATTCAAACCTAAAATACAGGCAGGAAAAAGTCAGAAAAGTGCTCCCGTTAAAACTTAGGGGGCGATCGGTAAACTATGAATACATAGACTATGATTCCCAGATTGTTACCGCCAAGCGTAAAGCTGCCGAATATTACTACGATCACGGCAAAGCACTTATGGCAAACAACAATAAAGAATCTTACAGGCAGGCTAATGCCGAACTGAGAAGGGCCGCAACCTATTCGGGCGGTTCTTTCCCCGATGTTGACAGACTTATTGAAGAGTCAAGGTACCTGGGAATAAGCCGCGTGTTGATATCGGTTATTAACAGCTCCCGTATCCGGTTTCCCGAAGATTTTATTGGTAACCTTATAGCCATTAACACCACGGGTCTCAGCAGCGAATGGGTTGAGTTCCATTTCAAGCCGCTCGACAATGAAACGGTATTTGATTATTATGTGGATGTTAACCTTCAGATCGTGGATGTATCTCCGGAAAGGGTTACCGATGCTGACCGACTCGTGAAAAGAACCATTCAGGATGGTTTTAATTACGCGCTCGACAACAGGGGAAACGTGATGAAAGACACAATCGGAAACGACATTAAAATACCAAAATACAAAGAGCTTTCATGCACTGTAATAGAAAGAATACAGACCAAAACTGTAACCCTTAAAGGTGAAGTGGAACTTATATCCAACAGCCCGAAACGGGTAATCAGCAAAGACCCGATTATGGCTACAACAAGGTTTGAGCACATTTCGGGCAGGGCTATTGGCGACATTGAAGCATTGGATGAAGAAACCCGCAAGGCTGTTGCGGTTAAACCGGTCCCATTTCCGGATGATCTCTCCATGATTTATGACACCAGCGAAGCGTTAAAAAAATCTATTACCGATATCATTCGCACAAGACGGATGAACATAAGATAAACCGGACACCTGACGGCAGGTAAGCTCGACTTGAATTTTTCTCAGCCGGATTATTCCGTATCCTGTTGATACATCAGCAAATATTATTCTTGCTATCTTTGTTCGCTTTAATATGCTGTAAATGGCCGAATTTATAACAGAAATACAACAGGAAAAAGCTGTGCTGGTGGGTATTATCAACCAGGAACAGGATGAAAAAACCGTGAACGAGTACCTCGATGAACTTGCATTTCTTATTGACACTGCAGGTGGCGTATCCGTTAAGCGATTTACACAAAAACTTGGCGTACAAAACTCAAGGACTTTTGTGGGTTCAGGAAAACTCAATGAAATAAAAGAATATGTTGAGTCAAACGATATTGACCTGGCCATTTTTGATGATGAATTATCCCCAAGCCAACTCAGAAACATTGAGAAAGAGTTAGATATACGCGTACTGGACCGCACCAACCTGATTCTTGACATATTTGCCAAACGTGCTAAAACAGCACATGCCAAAGCACAGGTGGAACTTGCACAATACCAGTACCTGCTGCCACGGCTAACCCGCATGTGGACGCACCTTGAGCGGCAACGAGGGGGAATAGGACTGAGAGGGCCCGGGGAAACTGAAATTGAAACCGACCGCAGAATCATCAGGGACAAGATTGCCCGGCTGAAGGTTCAACTCTCAAAAATTGACAAACAGATGTCCACACAGCGTAAAAACCGGGGTAAAATGGTAAGGGTATCTCTGGTTGGTTATACCAATGTGGGCAAATCTACCATTATGAACCTGCTGAGCAAATCGGATGTGTTTGCCGAAAATAAACTATTTGCCACTCTCGATACCACGGTAAGAAAAGTGATTATCGGCAACCTGCCTTTTTTAATTTCAGATACCGTGGGTTTCATCCGGAAATTACCACACAGCCTCGTAGAATCTTTTAAATCAACCCTTGACGAGTTACGCGAGGCAGATATCCTTTTGCATATCGTAGATATATCGCACTCCAACCACGAGGAACAGATCGAAGTCGTAAACCAGACATTGCAAGAGATTAATGCCGTGAACAAACCGGTTTATATTGTCTTCAATAAAATTGACGCGTATACCTACAACATGAAAGATGAAGACGACCTAACCCCTAAGACCAAAGCCGATTTTTCACTTGAAGAGTTAAAAAATACCTGGATTGCACGTCATAACGACCCTTGTATATTTATTTCAGCAGCCCGAAAAACCAATATCGAGGAATTAAAAGAGTTGCTTTACCAAAAGGTAAAAGAAATTCATACTACCAGGTACCCTTATGATGATTTACTATTTTAACCCCTGAATAGAAAATGCTGGTGTCCATTTAAAGGGCCACCAACATTTCTTACTTGTAAGATTAATTCAGAAATTTATGAATCAACCGGGTTAAAGTAATTTGTTTTTAATCATATACTCGGCAATCTGCACTGCGTTCAGGGCAGCGCCCTTCTTTATCTGGTCGCCTACACACCAAAAAGTAATACCCTTGGGGTTGGTGATGTCTTTTCTCAACCTGCCAACATACACAGGGTCTTTGCCTGCGGCAAAAAGAGGCATCGGGTATTTAAAGGTTTTCGGGTCATCAATGATTTCGAGGCCCTCAGCCTTACCCATTGCATTTCTTACCTGTTCCACCGATAATTCTTCTTCTGTTTCAACCCAAATTGCCTCCGAATGTGCCCTGTAGACCGGTACCCTCACCGTAATGGCACTTACAGCAATATCAGCATGCATCATCTTACGGGTCTCGTAATGCATTTTCATCTCCTCTTTGGTGTAGTCGTTATCAAGAAACACATCAATATGAGGGATAACATTAAATGCAAGCTGATGTTTGAATTTTTCAATAGTAACAGGTTCTCCGGCCAGGACTTGTTTTGTCTGGTCTTCCATTTCCTGCATGGCGGCAGCCCCGGCACCCGATGCAGCCTGATATGTAGCAGCATGTATTCTTTTTATGGGTGAAAGATCGTGAATCGGCTTAATGGCCACGAGCATGATTATAGTGGAACAATTGGGATTGGCAATAATATTTCTGGGCCGGTTTTTGCAGTCTTCAGGATTTACCTCAGGAACAACCAGCGGCACATCTTCATCCATCCTGAATGCGCTTGAATTGTCAATCATTACAGCTCCGTGCCTGGTAATGGTAGGTGCAAATTCTTTCGAGGTGCTTGCCCCGGCAGAGGCAAGAGCAATATCTATACCCTTGAAATCGTCATTGTGTTTAAGCTCCTTCACGGTAAGTTTCTTTCCTCTGAATTCATACTGTTTGCCAGCACTTCTGTCAGAACCAAATAACACCAGCTCATCAAGCGGAAAGTTCCGTTCATCCAGAACCTGCAGGAACTCTTGTCCCACGGCGCCGCTTACACCTACAATTGCGACTCTCATGACTTTTTTTTTAAAGGTTAATAATCAATATAAAACAAAATCCCTGTAAAGGGATTGAAATTCAAAATGTATTTTGTAAATTTTCGCTTCAAATCTTATGGCAAAATTCGCAATAATAATTGATTAATGAAATACTGCTTCATTGTTTTTTTGCTCTTTTCGCTTCAATTAAGTGCACAACTTAAGGAAAACTTTGAATCAACCGGCTTATCTCTCTGGAAAGCAAGCGTTGCCGGAAGATGGTCTGCATCATCTGACAGTCCTGTTAACGGAAATTTTTCACTTCAGCATACATTCGACAACCCCTATGCCGGAAACGACCGTATTTCATTGCTACACCATCCCCTCTTTCTCGATTCTGCCGCTGCTCGCTGGAAATTCTCTGTAAAACATGGATACGATCCTTCGTCGTACAATAACTGGGCGGTTTTTCTGGCATCAGACAATAATGCTGATGAAATGCACCCTTCGGGACATGTGAATGCAATTATCCTGGGCGTGAATTATACAGGCAGCGATGACTTTGTGAAAATATGGAAAACAGAAGATAATAAAATAACCGAAATCTGCGCTACCGGTTATAACTGGCAAACCGAAACAGGGATTGACAACCCGGCCCGGTTTGAAGCAGAACGAAACAATAACGGAAGCTGGAAGATATGGATTGAACCCATTGATTCAAATCAGGAAAAGAGACTGATTGCAGAGTTCTCTGATACAACAGGGGTGAAAATCTCAAACTATTTCGGACTGTATTATAAATACTCAGCTTCGCAAGACAGGAAGCTCTGGTTCGACGATCTCGAAATTGAAGGTTGTTTTATCTGTGATACTATACCCCCCATAATCACAGAAACAGAAGTAATGGAAAACAGCAACATCAAAGTCCATTTCAGTGAAGATATTATTGGCACAGAAAACCTGAAAATCGAAATTACGGCTGAACTGAAACCTTTGGCTTATGACTCTGTTTCACTCAGCGGAAAAACATTGAATGTATGGCTTAGCGGTAAAATAGAAAACAAATCGGAGATCTATGTTAAAATAACAGACATCCGGGATATATACGGCAATATCAGTCCGCTTCTTTCTTCAAATTTTCTCTATTATCAGCCACAGTTTAATGACGTGATAGTTACAGAAATTATGGCCGACCCTACCCCGGTTGTTATGTTGCCCGATGTTGAATATGTCGAAATTCTAAACCGAAGCAACTATCCTGTTAACCTAAAAGAGTGGCAATTGGTGGTCGGAAACCGCAGCGTAACCCTTAACGCATATACCCTGCAACCAAAGCAGTACCTGGTTTTATGCAAAAGTTCTTTTGTCGGATTGTTTCAAAATATCTCCGCAATAATGGGAATGCCCTCATTTCCGCAACTTCCCAATACCGGGCAGACCATTATTTTGCAGGACAGAGATCAACACAATATTCATATTGTTGAATACAATGCCAAATGGTACCGTGACAACAACAAATCAGAAGGAGGCTGGTCACTTGAGATGATTGATACAGAAAATCCCTGTGGTGAGAGTGAAAACTGGAAAGCCTCTGAAGACCCGGAAGGAGGAACGCCAGGTTTTGCAAACTCGGTCTTGTATGCCAATCCCGACTTCGACTCACCAGAACTGCTGAAATGCTCGATTGTATCTGACTCATGCCTGTACCTCGTATTCAACGAACCAGTTGCCGGTAAATTTCTTTTTAATACATCAGGTTACATGGCAGATAAAGGAATGGGCAATCCCCGTTCTGTAATTATTGGGAGAAATATGCAGAAGCACCTGCAATTATTGTATGAAAAACCTTTTACTAACACAACAGTTTATACACTGCAAATCACCCATGACATTAAAGATTGTGCAGGCAATGTCATTCAGAATAACATGAATTACACTTTTCAAAAACCTTTACCTTGCAACAGTCTTGACCTTATCATTAATGAAATATTATATGATCCGTTTGAGGCGGAAGGTGATTTTATCGAAATATTCAACAGATCGGATAAAACCATTGACCTGAATGGCTTTTCAATTGCTTTGAAAAATCCATATACCGGAAAGTTGAGTACTCAACACATGATTGTTTCATATCCTTATACCATAGAACCTGATTGTTATACTGTTTTATGCAAATATCCCGGAAAAGTAACCGCACATTACAGGCTTTGTCCTTTAAATTCAATCATTGAAATGGATAATTTTCCTGTCTTGTCTAACGAATCGGGTACCATTGTGCTGATTGATTCAGCCAGAAATATTATTGATGAGGTTACCTTTTCAAAAAAGCAACACTTTAACCTTGCCGTTAATACAAAAGGGGTGTCACTTGAACGTACCCATAACGACCGCGCTTCGTCCGATCCCGGCAACTGGCAAAGTGCATCGGGCGATGCTGGTTATGCAACTCCCGGACTCATCAACTCACAAAATATGACCGAAGGACTTGCTGATTGTATAATAACTGTTGAACCGGAGATTTTCACTCCCGATGGCAGCGGGGTGCATCATGCTGTAACCATTTCATACAGCATGCATGATAACGGGTATGTGGCCAACATCACCATACTCGACCGAACCGGAAGACCTGTAAAAAAGTTAGCACGTAACACTATGCTGGGCACGTCGGGCAGTTTTACCTGGGATGGAAGAACAGAAAGCGGACGCGTTGCTCCGGTAGGGCCTTACCTGATATATACAGAAGCATATCATTTAACGGGTATGGTAAAAAAATTTAAAAATACCTGTATCATTGCAGAGAGAATTTATTAAAATGAAAAAGTAAAATGCTGAACAGAATCACGGTTTACTGCGCCTCAAGTCGTATGGTACATCAAAAATACTTCGATGCAGCCCGGCAACTGGCCGAAATACTTACAAAAAATAAAATTACAGCCGTATATGGCGGGGGTGCAGTGGGATTAATGGGCGCAGTGGCAGATTATATGCTCGAAAACGGAGGAACACTGGAGGGTGTGATCCCCCATTTTATGATGAAGGTGGAATGGGGCCATCCCGGTGTTAAGCAGTTGATTGTTACCAAAGATATGCACGAAAGAAAAGAGCTGCTGATACATAATGTAGATGCCGTGGTGGCATTGCCCGGTGGTAGCGGTACGCTCGAAGAACTGATGGAGGTAATCTCGCTTAAAAGACTTGGAAAATTTTTAAAACCCATTATCATAATTAATACAGAAGGTTTTTACGATGCGCTCATTGTTTTGCTGAATAAAATGGTAGAAGAGCATTTTATGCGCCCCGACCATTTGAAAATGTGGAAAGTTATTGATCATCCTTATGAACTGCTGGAGGCCGTTAAAAACTCTGAAACATGGGATGAAGGCGCTATTAGTATTGCAGGATTATGAAATGGA
>JAWOHT010000258.1:0-13177 GCA_046485045.1 Bacteroidales bacterium | reverse complement strand
GATAAACTATTATACGCAAAAGGCTGAATGTCTGTCCATATTCCGCTTATTTTAACTGCTGAAAAAAGCCCCGGGGTATTTGAAGAATCAGAAAAGTCTTTATAATAGTTTGGTATTTTGTTATTCCTGCAATAGAAAATAACCTCACCCGACTCTGTAAAAGTAACAGGGCCATCGTTAAAATTTGTACTCAATTCTTTGGCAAATAGCCGGGTGTTTTTCAGCCCGGAGTCATTTTTAAGTTCAGCATAGAAGATATTGAAAAATTTATCCTTTTGATTTTTATAGACTATTAACGAGTTGTTTTTCAAAGTGCTGCAATATACAATCCCGTTATTATAATAAACCGGTGAAAACTCGTCATTGGTTCTTGTACTGAAAGGAGCCAGTGTTACATCATATCCATCAGACTGCGTAAAAGATTCGCGGTGTGCAGTAAGAATAAACAATAACAATATGATCAATTTGCTCTTCAAAATAACACTTTTAAATCATAACTATTTGTAATTTCAGAAAAATTAAAACTGTCTTGGACTTATAATATCGGCTTTATATTCAAATATATAATTTAGCATAATTTCGTGAGTATTAAAAATAAAACTGTTTTTCCCGATTCCAAAACCATAGGTATATGCAACCCTTAGCTGCCTGTTTACCTGGCATTGAAGGATTGCTGCAAGTGATTGTTTGGTGCGATATAGCATCCCCATCCATATTCTGTCATTATAAATCAATTGCGTATAAATATCAGCCTGCACGGTACCTTTGTTTTGATATTTGACAAGCACTGAGGGATAAAACGTTAGCTTTTGCGTTAAAGTAGCCGTATAACCTGCCATGAGATGGTAGTTGTAATGGTCAAAATCATTCATGGTAGCATACCTTTTAGAACCGGGCTGATATACATGTGTTAAAAAGAAGGGGATTGAAATTCCGATATAATAGTTCCGTGAATTGTAGTAAACTCCTGTGCTAAAGTCAGGTACAACACCGGTTGTTAATTCATTATTCAAAAGGTGATCATCGGGGTCTGCTGCTGCCAGTTTATTCCAGGCTGTTTTGCAGACAGTCATACCGATACCAAAACCAAATGCGATTTTTCCATTTCCCAGGTTCATCCTGTAAGCATAATTTCCCATAAAGCTTGTTTGATTGCTTACACCAATTTTATCATTCAGTAAACTGAAACCCACTCCTACCTTCTCTCTGTTTAAGGGGGCATGGGCCGAAAAAGACAATGTAATCGGAGAACCTTCAAAACCTGTATTGGCTGCCCTGTATAAAACAGTAGTTTCAAGAGCGTCACGGCTGCCGGAAAAAGCGGGATTAATTGCCAGTGAATGATGCACAAAATGATCGGACAAGGGTATTAATTGTGCATATTCATTAATGCAAAGTGAGAATAGCAATATGATAATGACTATTCTGTACATTATTTAACCTTAATTATTAAAAAACCCTTATTAACAGATCCGTCTGCAAGTTTTACAACATAAAAATAGGTATCATCAGGAAGGAGCATACCCTTCTGGGTTATGCCATCCCAGTTATTTGTATAATCATTGCTTCGGAATTGCTCAATGCCCCACCTGTTCAGGATTATCAATTCTGCAGGTGAATAGTTTTCAATGCCCGGGATAATAAATGTGTCGTTTTTGCCATCTCCATTTGGTGTTATTACCTGTGGTATAAACAATTCGCTAACTTTAATTACCATTGTATCCGAAACCACGCAATTCTGCCACGTAACTGTCCATAAAAGTATATTCTCTCCGGTTGATAGTCCTGAAACCTTTGTAAGTGGCGAAGTATCATCTTCAATTGTTCCAAATCCCGCGAGAAAAGACCACACTCCGGTCGCGGCGCCATCTGATTGTCCCTGCAAAGCGGTGGTTCTGCTTGCTTCCAAATCCTGATCATCACCGGCAAAAGCATTTATTTGTATAACTTTCAGGTAAGTTTGGGCGCTGTCAATGCAACCATTCCTGTCAGTTACTGTTACGCTATACGAACCTTCGGTACCGGTTTGAATTTCAGGAAGTGTTTCACCTGTTGACCAGCGGTATAACTCTCCTCCTGAGGATGAAAGAGTTGCAAAATGACCGTTGCAGATTACCCCGTCATTATCAGCAGCTCCCGAATTTTCAATGATTGAAATTTTTGCAACGGGAGGTGAGTATACAATAATTTTAACTTCAGTTGACGGCATTGATTGGCAGCCTATTGAGTCATATACAATTACATTATAGTTACCGGAAGTTGTAACTCTTATACTTTGTGCTTTTTCACCTGTTGACCAGAAATAGGTAATTCCGTGACTGGCTTTAAGAATTGCACTGTCCCCCTCACAGAGAGATAAATTCCCTGACACATTTATAACAGGCACAGGAACCATACATGTCTTCTGTATTAATTCATATACAGGTTCATTTTTAAGGTCTGCCAGGTCACCATAGGCACAACCTGAATTTGGATAGGGTGATGTTCCGGGACAACTAAAAACAGGATGTAAAGCGGTGTCTAATCCTGAGCTAACAGTACCGGTAACGAAAACATTGGATGGCATATCATTGCTAATGAATGATCCGAAAGATACAGTTCCCAGTTTCACAAAATTGCCTAATACCGCGACATATGCATCCTGATTCACAGATATAGTGGCTTTATTGTCTGAAACAAGATTGCCGTAAATAATCAAAATTGCCCCTGTATTTACATACAAATTGGAGTTGTTACCTATAGTCAAATCTCCATAGATCACAAGTGTATCATTGATACTTAAAGAAGGCGAATTACCGCTTATGATAACTGGGGAACTGCATCTGATAAAACCATTGATAATAATATTTGAACTTAAAATACTGGTTTCAGGATTATCCCATACAGGTACCCAACTCGAAGGATTTTCCCAGTTCCCGTTGAAATTATTGCGGGTAACACGATCGGTCTGCGAAAATCCGCTCAGACAGGTTATACACCATATACCTGAAATAATTGCATAGTTCCTAATTATTCGTTCAAAAGAGGTTAATGAGCTGAATATGAAAACAAAACAATAAGACTTATGAAAAGGAATAATGCTTGAAGGGCTATATATTACAGGCTTTAACACAGTTTCAATGTGTATTTTATGGAAACATGTAAAAGTACAATACAATAAAAATTGTCAGCCAGACTTAAATGACATTTAATTAAATTAATACGCAATATACTCTGGATTAGTTATATATTTTACATGAATAACACAAAAATGTATTTCAATGTCGCTTAATTCAGTTTGTGGAATTTTCCGCGAGCGCTAAAGCTACTCAGCGGAGTGTCTCCGCCGAAGGCTACGACCTCCGAAGGCGGAGGCGCTGAGACTTTGCGTCTTAGTGGTATAAAAACCCTGGACACAAAGTTTCTTAGATACAGCCTGATTTACTCACTATTTGTTGCAGTTTTCTTATTAATTACGGTTAGCATAAAACCAGTAAGAAAAATCACCAATGTACCTATTACAATGGTCAGATTTGAATGAAGAGGGCTCCTGAACTTTAACCAGGAACCTGCATTGAAGTAGATCGGAGAAAGGCTTAACCAGAAAATCACCAGCACGCCAATGGTAACCCCTATCGCTGCATTTATATTGCCAGCCTTGCGAGCAAAGAAGCCCAGCAGGAATAATCCCAGCATGCCCCCGCTGAATATAGAAGCCAGTGTCCACCATGCATCAAGTGCGCTTTGCACCCTGATCATGGCCAATGCAATGCCAATACCGGCCACTCCAAACAGCACCGATGCAATGTACAATACTTTCATAGAAGACTTTTCGGATATCTCTTTTTTTGAAAACCGTTTAAAATAATCTGTTAATACAATGGTGGCAGTGCTGTTTACACTGGTAGAAACAGTACTCATGCCTGCAGCAAAAACCGAGGCGATTAATAATCCGGTCAATCCGATGGGCAGTCCGTTAACGATAAAAAAAGGAAAAACTTTATCGGCAGTCGAATACCCTGACAACTCTGCAGGGAGCAATCCCGGTTTTGATTGATAGTAGGCAAAGAGGGCAGTGCCGATGAAGAAAAAAATTAATGATACCGGTATATAGAGCAGCGATCCGAACAGCGCAGACGACTTTGCCTCTTTTTCGCTTTTGGCCACCATGTACCGCTGTACATAGTTTTGATCTATGCCGTAATTCTGAAGATTGATAAAAAGTCCGTAAACCAGGACTACCCAGAAGGTTGATTCGGAAAGACTTCTTCCAAAACTGCCCAGGCTGAATTTATTGTTTTCGATGGCAATTCTGAACATTTGACCCGGACCTTCGGGCATTGAGAAAAGCAGCACAATTGCACAGGTTATTGCTCCGCCAATGAGCACGATTCCCTGTATGGCATCGGTCCAGATTACAGCTTTTATCCCGCCAAGCATGCTATAAGCAATTACCGATATACCGGTAATGATGATGACTACCTGAATATTCAACCCTAACAGTGAATTCAAAGGCAGGGCGAGCAGATATAAGATAGAACCTGCCCGCATCATCTGGGTAAGGATATAACAAATTGAAGCATAAATTCTGGCCCAAACACCAAACCGTGTTTCAAGGTATGAATACGCCGAAATACTATTGATGCTGCGGTAGAGCGGTACAAAGAATTTCACGGCAAGGATAGCCGCGACAGGTATAGATAAGCTGAAGACAAATGCATTCCAGTTAGTCTGATAAGCCTTTCCCGGTAAAGCCAGAAAACTGATACTGCTGACAAAAGTGGCGAAAATTGACATGCCTACTGCCCAGGCCGGAAGTGTACCACCTCCTGATGTAAACTGGTCGGAACTGCGGTTTCTGAAAAAGAAGCTGCAGCCAAAAATGACAATACCGGTCATGTAAAGAAGAAAAACGATGATATCAACGATTGGAAGGCTCATAATGTAAAATATGATTTAAATGATGTTCAGCTGGTCCAGGTGCTTCCTGACGATCTCTCTTTCTTCGGCCCTGAAACGGTGAAAAGGTTCTGCCATAAAATCATTGCAGATTCCCATTACAGATAATGCACATTTAAGACCTTTCATGTAGCTGGAACCAAAACGGCCAACCGTATATATTCCGGAGCTTATCTGCAAAACCTTTTCCTGAAGCATTTTGATTTTATCGAAGTCATGATTTACGGCAGCATTATAGAGGTCAACATAAAGTCGGGGGAACATGTTGGCTCCGCCGTTTACCCCGCCATCTGCACCCATAAGAACCAATTCTGCAGTGATTTCTTCAGGGCCTACGAAAAGAGAAAAAAACGGATGATCTTTCATGACATGTTGCAACTGGCTGAAATAAACTGCATTGCCTGAACTGTCTTTAAGACCGACAATCTTACTGTTTTCGGCAATTGACTTTACAGTGCCGGGTTCAAGAACAGTTTTGGTATGTGTAGGCATATTATAAAGATAAAGCGGAAGTGGCAGTTTTTTGACCAGATTATCAAAATATTCTACCAACTCAGGCTGTCCTGCGGAAAAATAGTATGGAGGAGCAGCAACTACTGCATCAGCGCCTGAATCTGCAGCCTTGTTGGCAATATTGATGCTTTCAACCATTGAGGTATCTGTAATACCAACCAGAACAGGCACCCTGCCATTTACTATTTTGCAAGCCTTTTCAATAAGTTCGTACCTCAACCTGTAACTCAGACTTGAAAATTCGCCGGTTGTACCAAGAATGAACAAGCCGGATACCCCGCCTGCAAGAATATGTTCAATCAGTCTTTCCAATCCTTCCGTATCGAGGGTGTCAACATCATTCA
Source organism: Bacteroidales bacterium (assembly GCA_046485045.1). Classification (GTDB taxonomy): domain Bacteria; phylum Bacteroidota; class Bacteroidia; order Bacteroidales; family UBA10428; genus JAFGPL01. Next base: position 7,382 of record JAWOHT010000258.1, on the reverse strand, counting down.
ACGGAGTGATCATCGGAGGGACAATGCCTTTAAGTGGTTTGTTGCTCATTTGTATTTCCAATTATATTCTTTGGTAAAATAAAGTAGTTATTTTGAATAATTGCCACAGATTCACAGATTTTCTTTATCTATGATTCTGTGGCATTAAAAATCAATCTTAAAAGTTAAGCTCCGTAAGGAGCGAAAGTATGGTAGCTGTGTCAATCATATCTTATAGAGCTCTGTAGGAGCGACAGATTAGTAGTTATTTTGAATAATTGCCACAGATTCACAGATTTTCTTTTATCTGTGATTCTGTGGCATTAAAAATCAATCTTAAAAGTTAAGCTCCGTAAGGAGCGAAAGTATGGTAGCTGTATCAATCATAATTCACAGATTTTCTTTATCTGTGAATCTGTGGCATTAAAAATCAATCTTAAAAGGAAGCTCCGTCAGGAGCGACAGATTCATTTCATGCAATTTAAAGGTTTTTCAATGCAAAACAGACATTGAAATTAAAATTTTATTTTTTTTGCATATTCACTAAGTGCATGCGGCCTTGTTGCACATGGAACCAAATAATAGCTGTACCTGTAAGGTTTCGGCTTAATCTGGTATTGCTCCAAAGGTGCTGCCACTTCACTCCAACTGTCATTCCCCCCTACTCCCATCTGAATCAAATCAATATTCAGGGTGATGTAACCCGTATCAGCCAGTTCATACGTATGCTTGGCATTGTTAATATTTTCTTCAGTGTATGGCCATGCGCTCATGCTCAACAGGCTGTCGGCAACAATCAGCAAACCTTCGTTTTTATTATTTGACAAAAACATCCATCTGATGTCGGTACGGTTGCCATTTTCCTGGGGCATAACATAAGGCTCGATAAAATCTTCGACGTGATGGGAATATATCCCGGCTTCAGCGCCAAACCGCCTGTCAATATAGTTTTCATGAGGTCCTTTTCCATACCAGGTAATCTGATCAAATTCCCGGTTTATACCGCATTGCATTCCTACTTTGGGCAGATTGGGCAAATCAGAAGAGGGATTTAGAGAATAATCCACTCTAATAACCCCATCTCCATTTACTGCATACGCAATTTCAGCAAAAGCCCTGTCTGAAATAAGCGAGAATTTACAGGTGATAATTATCAAACCATTGTCCTGTTTCTCAGCAGAGATCATCATAAGATTTGGTTTTGATTGATACCATTCCCTGAGTTCTATATTGGGTTTCCAGCCTTTACGGTCGTTATCGGTCAACGGGCGGCTGAAATTTGGTCGCAAAAAGCTTTTTATTAATTCTTCATTATTATACTCATAAGAACTTAATGCTCCGTTTGCTTTATCAATAGTAATGCTGAATTTATTTCCTTTTACTTCAATTTCTTCCTCATTCTCACTTGTTGATATACGGGGAAAAGATTTATCAGAATGTGGTATTTTGATAATGCCTGTCAGGTTGAATTGTGAAGAGGCGATCACATGTCCGCTTTTTGCCCATAATTCATCTTTGGAGAGTGCAAAAGAGATGTTGGCAATGTATTCACATCCTCTCCTGAATTCAGGAATGAAAGATGAAATATTCAGGATGGTATCTCTGTCTGCTGGCAGTTGAATGGAAGGCAAAACCTTGTCCATTATTTTTTTTCCATCCTCCAGGAGTGAGAGAAAAATCGAATAGTTGCTTAGTGATTTGGCTGCATGCCTGTTAATAATCCTTATAAGACCATTTTCGGTATCAACAAGTTCAAAATCTACCGGCTGAAATACCCTTTTACATTCATACATGGCTGCTTTCGGGCGGCCATCGGAAGCCACTATGCCATTGATGCAAAAATTGCCGTCATGCATTTTTTCTCCGAAATCACCCCCATAAGCATAAAACTGAATCCCTGCTGAATCTGTTTTCAATAACCCCTGGTCTTTATAGTCCCAGATGCAGCCTCCAATTATCCTTGGCATGGAGCGAAAAATATCCCAGAACTCCTTCATATTCCCCGTGGAATTACCCATAGAGTGGGAGTATTCGCAGAAAAAAACAGGCCGGTTATCACCAGGCTGACTGACAAGTAATTCCGGGGTAAATATTCCGGGGTACATTCTGCTTACCATATCAACATAATAAGGGTCAACAGGCACCTGGATACGGTGTGAATGGTCTTTGGGATAATCGGGATGGCCCGGCGGGATATATCCTTCTACCCGATGGTTGCCCTGGGCGGGCTCATAATGAACAGGGCGGGTTATATCAAAATCATGTATCCATTCTGCCATAGCGGCATGATTGGGCCCTCGTCCGGCTTCGTTGCCAAGGCTCCAGAAGATAACAGAAGGATGGTTTTTATCGCGCATCACCATACGTATGCCCCGCTCCATAAAAGCATTCATCCACATCGGGTCGTTGCTCAGCTTGCTTCCCAGTCCATGGGTTTCATGGTTGGCCTCGTCTATTACCAGAATACCGAATTCATCGCATAAATCATAAAAATATGGGTCGTTGGGATAATGACTGGTACGGATACAATTAAAATTGAATTGTTTGATAGTACGCACATCTTCGAGTATATCCTGCCTTGTAAGCACCTTACCTCTTAAGGGATGGTGATCGTGCCTGTTTACGCCATACAGGTAAGTCACCTTGCCATTAATCAGCAGTTTGCTGTTGTCTTTCGAGAATTCCACAGTTCGAAATCCGATTCTGCAACCTTTGGCTTCAAGCAAATTGCCGATGCTGTCTTCAAGAGATATTACAAGCGTATAGAGGTTTGGTATTTCATCGCTCCATTTATCGGGATTTATAACAGTTGTTTCAAAAAGTCCGAATTTTACATTGTCGAGACGGGGATATATTTCGTTAAAAACAGATTCCGCAGTTTTCTCAAGGGGATTTGAAAAGACCGGGACTTTTTTGTTATCGTACAACTGAACTTTAACCTTGTATCCTTTAACCTCAGCCCCTGTATGGTTATCAAGCCGGGGACGAACGCTCAGTATGGCATCTTTATATTCTTTATCCAGCTTCGCCTGCCAGTGAAAATCTGCAATCCGTATTTTTGGTTCTGCCAGGAGCATTACTTCCCGCTGAATGCCGCTTAACCTCCAATGGTCCTGGTCTTCAAGATAAGACCCATCGCTCCATCTGATAACTTGTACCGAAAGTAAGTTCTCACCATTTTTGAGATAAGGTGTAATATTAAATTCCGATGGAAGAAAGCTGTCTTCACCGTAGCCCAAAAATTCACCGTTCAGCCATACCTTAAATGCAGAGCTTACCCCGCCGAAATAAAGCGTAACGTTCATATCGCCCCAATGAGAAGGGATCGTAAAAACTGTCTGATAGGAGCCGACAGGATTATAGTCTTTTGGAATGAACGGAGGGTTGACAGGTCTGAAAGGGTACACCGCGCTTTTATAAATCGGCATGTCATAACCTTTCAATTCCCAATTTGAGGGCACTTCTATTTTGTCCCATCCCGCTACCCTGGTTTTAAAGAAATCTTTAGGGGCATCATCTGGTTTAAGGACAAGATTGAAATCCCAGATACCATTTAAAATAAGCATTCTGTCAGATTTTGTCCTGTCACCTTCCAGAGCAGCCTGAATACTATTATACGAATATGCTGTTGTTCTGGCAGGTTCCCGGTTAATACCGGTAATTTGAGGGTCTTCCCATGGATTTAAGTGATAAATCTGTTTGGGTTCTGGAATTCCTGCCGGTTCTCCGGTTACTGTTTGTGCATAAAGTTGTGGGTTGCAAAACAAAAAAAGAGTATTCAAAATCAATGTTCTGATAATAAGTTTACTAATCATTTTGTAATTACATTTAATTATTCAGTAGTTTAAGGTATCAAATGATTTTACAATTCCTACAAACTAAAACCATTGTAAACGATTTCATATTCTTTAATTTTTTAAACCGACACAAAGGTAAAAACTGCTAATATAGTATATTTAACAAGGCTTTCAAAACTATTTATTTATGTAATCCTTTTCATTTAAAACAATATTGAAGTGAAAAAATAATTTGTAAAAATAACATCATCCTGATAGATTCATTACATTTGCAACCTATGTGAAGGTTATTTAGCCCTGCTGAAATTCCATGCAGAGACAAGCATTACACGGTCATTATGTCTTGTTGCATCCTGATGAGTGTTTTAATGAAATTCTGAATATATAAGTCCATTGCAGATGACAGAACGAATCAAACGATTGACTTCCATTGCAACACAATTGCGCCGGGATATAATAAATACAATTTATTATGCCGGCGACGGCCATCCAGGGCCAAGCATGTCAATAGCAGACATTTTAACAGTTTTATATTTTGATATATTAAGGCTTGACCCTAAAAACCCTGAATGGCAACAACGCGACCGATTTATCCTGTCGAAAGGCCATGCTTGTCCTGCCTTGTATTCAGCCTTGGCCAGGCGTGGGTATTTTAACCCGGCAGAGCTAAAAACATTGCGGTCGCTGGGATCTCGCCTTCAGGGGCACCCTGTGCAACGATACACACCTGGAGTGGATGCCACATCAGGGTCGCTGGGGCACGGTTTACCCCAGGGTTGCGGAATGGCTTTAGCTGCAAGACGGCGTGGGGATAACACTCTTACATTTGTCCTTACAGGCGATGGCGAACTGAATGAAGGTATTGTATGGGAGGCAGCAATGACCATTGCAAAATATAAACTGCACAACCTGATTGCAATAGTAGATTTCAATGGCATTCAGAGCGGCGGTAAAGTAGATATAGTAAGCGGACTTGTAAACCTGCCTGAAAAATGGAGGGCTTTTGGATGGTACGTCGCAGAGATAGACGGGCACAATATAGAAATGTTGACCCTTGCACTTGAGAACGCAGCCAGCCGGGGCCGGTCTGAAAGGGAAAAAAGGAAGGGTATGGTCATCTTACCATCGCTGCCGCCACCCCACCCCGACCAGCCGGTAATATTTATTGCACAAACCACGAAAGGGAAAGGTATTCCGTACATGGAAGGGAACAATTCATGGCATAAAAGGGTGCCTACCCATGAGGAACTTCAAATCGCATTATCAATTTTAGGAGGACTTGACCTTGAATAAGACAGAGAGCACAAGGGTTGGATTTATGCAGGGGCTGGATGAACTGGCCGGGTCAGATGAGAGAATTATGCTGGTTTGTGCTGACAGCCTTCTGGCTATGCGCGCCACCGATTTCGTGGAAAAATACCCCGACCGTTATATAGAGGTAGGTATTGCAGAACAGAATGCCGCTGCAACAAGCGCGGGACTGGCCATTGAAGGATTGATACCTTTTTTTGCCACCTATGCCGGTTTTATTACCATGAGAGCCTGCGAACAGATACGTACTTTCATTGCATACCCGAAACTGAACGTTAAACTGGCCGGGGTAAACGGTGGAATTGCCGGCGGCGAGCGCGAAGGTGTCACACACCAGTTTTTTGAAGATATCGGCATCTTGCGTACCATTGCCAACATGACCATCCTGGTGCCGGCAGACGCCGACCAGGCAAGACAGGCAGCCATTGCTGCAGCTGCAATACAGGGCCCTGTTTACATCAGGCTGGGCAGCGGACGCGACCCTGTTGTTTTTGAGAAAAATACACCATTCGTACCGGGGAAAATAAATATTCTTGAGAAAAAAGGAAATGATATTGCATTGTTTGGAAATGGAGGATTGCTTCTGCGATTGATAGAGGCTGCCAGAATATTAAGCGGCAAAGGTATCGGAGTAACGCTTGTTGAAGTGCACACTGTAAAGCCAATTGATGTGGAAGGTGTGACCCGGATTTTAAAAGACTGCGGAGCAGCGGTAACTGCCGAAGACCACAATATAATAGGCGGTTTGGGCAGCGCCATTATGGAAACGGCAGCAGAAAACGCACCTGTGCCAATTGCACGAATAGGGTTGCGTGACAGGTTCCCCGGTTCGGGCAAACCCGATGAGTTGCTTGATTATTACGGAATGAGCATTGATGATATTGTCAGGGCTGCCGAAGCCACCATAGCACGTAAAAAATAGATAATGACGAAAATAAAGGTATTTGCATCCAGGATATTCCCCGAATGCGGGATCAACCTGCTTAAAGAAGCAGATTTTTTGGTCACTGAATGGAGCGAGGATAGGCCAATGACACAAGATGAACTGATAGGGGAAGCAAAAAAACAACATGCACTGTTTTGTACAGTATCTGATAAAATTGACAAGCGTTTTCTTAATCAGTGTTCTCACATACAAATCATTAGTCAGTTTGCTGTTGGATTTGATAATATTGATATCTCAGAAGCCACAAAGCTTGGAATACCGGTGGGCTATACTCCGGGCGCCATGACCGATGCCACTGCCGACACTGCTTTTGGCCTGATAATTGCCACAGCCAGAAAGATGTTTTATATGCATAAAAAAATTATCAATGGCAGATGGGATTATTTCAGGCCGACCGGTGACCTGGGTATTGAACTGAAAAACAAAACACTGGGAATATTTGGCATGGGACGTATAGGTATAGAGATGGCAAGACGGTGTAAAGGCGCTTACAACATGCAGGTTATTTACCATGACCTTAACCGGGACAGTGCGGCAGAAAAAGAACTTAATGCCCGGTATGTTGATTTTGACAGCCTGTTGGCACAAAGTGACATTCTCTCGGTGCATTGTCAATTGAGTAACCAGACCAGAGGTATATTCAATCATGAGGTTTTTGGTAAAATGAAACCAACCTCTGTTTTCATAAACACCTCAAGGGGGTCTGTTCATAATGAGGAAGATTTGATTGAAGCATTAAAAACCGGTGAAATCTGGGGCGCCGGCCTTGATGTAACTAATCCCGAACCCATGCATCTGGATAATCCGTTATTAAAAATGGAAAATGTAAGTATACTGCCACACATTGGTTCTGCTACAGAAGAGGCCAGGAATGCCATGTCCGTAATGGCAGCTCAAAACATTATTGAATACTATAGACACAAAAAAGTGCCCCATCTGGTTAATCCGGAAGTTCTTAAAAGTAGTTGAAAAGATAGAAAAAAACAGCTGTAAAATCTTCTGAGTGAAATGGATTATTTCTCTTTGCTGTTCTCTGGAATTTTTACTTTTCTTTTCCTCCAGTAATTAGCCAGAATTGAACCGGAGATATTCATCCAGGGGCTGAAAATGGCCGATGCAAGTCCGAGTGTGGCCAGTTTACCCATAACTCCAGCAATTCCAGTCGCCATTCCGCCATTTTGAAGTCCAACTTCGAGCGCCACCGTTCTGCAGGATTCTTTATCCAGCCCAAGTCCCCTGCTTATCCAGTATCCAAATGAATATCCTAGTGTATTGTGCATGATGGAAGCCAGTAACATGAATATTCCTATTGCCAGTATATGTTCACGACTGGCAGCTGTTGTTACGAC
>JAWOHT010000201.1:0-18570 GCA_046485045.1 Bacteroidales bacterium | reverse complement strand
CCGCCCGCTCATGCGATAGTCGCGCCCCAGCAGCCGTTCGGCGCCGCCCATGTCGCCGGCTTCCAGCGCCCGGCGAACGCGCGTGCTGCTGACCCGCTCGCCGTCAATCTCAAAGGTGTGCATGTTAACCACCGTAAAGCCGTGTTCGCGGCCGGCGGCGCGCAAGTCGTCGATGGTGCCGGCCCGACCGCGGCCGAAACGAAAATCGTCGCCGGTAAACCTCTTCCAGAAACCGGAAGTTCCCCGGTATTGCAAAATAGGCATAGTATCCTTTGATTTTCATGCATAGCTCATTCCATTGCTCTCCTATCCGTTCATGACGGTTAGCCCTGCAATATTCATAGATTGCCTTGAATATCCTGTTTACTTTCGCCTCTATCATTTATCATCGTCATAGTATCATTGTTTAATTTACAAAAACTTATTTAAGAAACGAATTGCCTTGCATGAGGCACAACGTTGGGCAGTATAAAATCGTTGAGGATTTCGGAGCCACTTCACTATCAAGGTACAACGAACTTTGTTGCGAGAACAGAAACTCGAATAACCACCACGCCACCAATGTTTTATGACCGTGTATTAACGCCTGGCATTGTTTCATATTAGTCTTTTTAATAATTCAATCCAAAAGCCCAAAGAGGAATCACATTGCGATAACCATATTCTATATCGTCTTTTACAATAAATGATTTGTCGTCTTTTTCTATTTGGTTCTGTTGTTTATTTTTACCTCCAATTTCAAACGTATAATGTTCAATTACAAAATCTGCTTTTTTTGAAGATATTACTTCATTTTTCACTCGCATTTGATTTAAAAAGAATGTTTCTCGCAAATTTCCAACGTTTGATTTTTCTCCAACTAAGTTGAAAATGATATTTGTATTATCTAAGTACACCTTATCAACTTTTCCTAATCCGCGGATACCGCTCGTTTCATTCCGCAACTGACCAATAAGTCCTGCTTTTTCCATATATGAAAAATAATCATCTAAAGAGTTCCGACTTACACTAATCATTTCAGATATTTTGGAAAAATTAGGTTTAAACGGCACGCTTTCAGCAATAATTGAAAGTAATCGTTTCAGTTTACGACTTGTTCCAACATTTAGGTTTGCATATTGGGGAATATCTGATTCTAATGTTTGTACAATAATTTGACCTAAACGTAAATTCATTTCATTTTCTATTCCAAATGGATAGTATCCTCGTTTTAAATAGTCATTGAATAATGGTAATGGATGTTGAATATTCTCAATTTTCACTTCATTATTTATGATTTGCTCTAAAGTGTAAATTTCGATATCATAATTATGAAATAATTTCAAGTATTCACGAAATGATAATCCTTGTAATTTGTAAATAATTGCTCGACGGCTCAAATCAGCAGAGCCTTTAAGGATATCAAGTACAGAAGAACCTGTAAATACAACTTTCAATGTAGGAAATGAGTCATAAATGTTTTTTAGTTCTTGTGACCAGTCAGTGTATTTATGAATTTCGTCAATAAATAAGTACTCTCCTGCATTTTTATAGAAATCATCTGCCAAATCAAAAAGTCTATTTTCGCCAAAGTACATATCGTCAGCGGAAACATATAATGCTTTTTTACTATCTAAATTTTCCTTAATATGTTGTAAAATCATTGTAGTTTTACCAACTCCACGAGCACCGATAATCCCAATCATTCGACTTTTCCACGAAACCGTATTGTATAGGTAACGCTTAAAATCCGTAGTCGTACTTTGTAAAAGCGTTTCAAATTTCTGATATAATGTTCTCATAATTCTTCTCTACTATTTTCACAAAGATACAAAAACGCACAATACATTTAACAATTAAAATACAAAATTGCTCAATACAATGTGCAATGTGCTTTTTTTGCTTGGCGTTAATTGAGATAGGATAGCGGATTACTCCACCTACCCCCTCGCAGATCCGGATCCCGACACTTCGTGTACGGGACAGGCTGTACAGATTTATTCCCTCTGGTCATGAGCTACGCTTCGCTCCGGTTCCCGTATCCGGCTCCTCAGGTTAATGATTCGCTATCTCCTGAGTTTGACACCTAAACCCCCTTTCCCCCTCTGCAACCCCTGTAAACACTGCAATAATTTTTGAAAAACTCAAAAGTGTAGTGCGAAAACATACATTGTTTTTTGATTTACATAACTGATATTTGCACAGGTTCTGAATTGTTCGATTTGGAATAAACAGTGCTAATTGTTTTATAAAGCTAAATATCAGGTACATGGCATTTTTAAGGCAGAAAAAAAAAGGGGACAGGGACTTACCTACGGATAGAAGAAGTTATCCTTGATGCGTACAAACAATTATATCGCATTGAGCACTCCTTCCGAAGTTTTAAGACCTTTCTGGAAACCATGCCTATGTTCCATTGGGCCGAAAAACGAATATTGGGGCACCTTTCGCTCTGCTATATGTCATTTGCAATGTTGAATTACCTGCAATTAAAACTACAAAAACAGGGTTCGCCCCAAAGCGAAAACCAAATACGCAGCAACCTGGTCAAAATGCAAATGAGCCTTATTACACAAAATGAGACCGAGTATTATATGAGGTCAAAAACCCACGAAGGGGCGAGACTACGATAACTACAAAGTAGAATAATATATTAAATAATAACATTTAGTCAACTATAAAGTTGTATAATGTAAAAATACAACTTATATTTACATTCATTTTTTTAATAAATGGCATCGAAGCAGGAAGTAGAAAAATTCTTAAAGGAACCAAAGGTGAAAACGGAAGTTTTTGGCATATTGTTTCTTGATAACCGTGGGAAAAACCAGCAGGCACTGCACGATTTGGAAATTTCACCAGCCAAACGCAAAGAAATAATTACAAACTTAAGGTCGGAAAATTTCAGCGAAGGGCCATTGGAAGAAAAGATGAGGGGTGTTTTGCCCATGTGGGTTTTTGGCAAGGAAGTGAAGCAGAAAGAAGTGTATATCAAGATTAGTATGGGTTTAGAAAATAATAGTGCCGTTTGTATCTCGTTTCATTTAGCCGAACACCCTATGAACTATCCATATAAAAATTAAAATTATGAAAAGTCCATTTACAGGTAAAGAAATGAGCATTCAAAAAGAATGGCGTACCATGAGTTTTCGTAAGGACGAATTCAAAGTATTGTTTCATTCATTTAAATGCGACGAAACAGGAGAACAATTCGAGGATGATGCATTTGCACAATTGAATTATAATCAGTTGGTAAATCAATACAGGGAAAAGTATTCAATACCTTTCCCTGAACAAATTATTGCAATACGTGAAAAATACGATACATCAGCATCAAGGATGTCTGAAATTTTAGGTTTTGGCACAAATAGTTATCGTCAGTATGAGAGCGGTGAAGTTCCCAGTCAATCAAATGCCCGTTTAATCCAACTTGCCGATGACCCACATGAATTTAAGAAATTAGTAGATTTATGCAATACTATTGAAGCGAAGGTAAAAGAAAAATTATTGCACAAAATTCAGATTGCACTTGAAGAGCAAAAGAACACAGAGTTTGAAAAACAGCTTGAGAAGTATTTTTTTAAGACTTGTTTGCCAGATACTTTTACAGGTTATAAAATGCCAAGTTTAGAAAAGTTTACAGAAATGGTTGTTTTCTTTACTGAAAAGTTACAACCGTGGAAAACTAAATTAAATAAACTGCTTTTTTATGCTGATTTTGCTATGCACAGGCAATCGGGTTATTCAATAAGCGGAATTCAATACAGAGCTATTTCAATGGGGCCTGTTCCAAATAATTTCAATAGCATTTTCGAATATTTGGCTAATAATGATGATGTGGATATTTCTTACACTACATTCTCAGATGGCGGCACAGGAGAGCAATTTAAACCAAATTCAAAAAGAGAGTTTAATTCAGAGCTATTTACTGAAAATGAACTTCAAATATTAGAAAATATCGCAGAAAGGTTTAAAAATACAACTACTAATGAAATAATTGAAATTAGCCATAAAGAAAAAGCTTGGAAAGAAAATAAAGACGAAAAAAGGATTATTGATTATAAATATAGCTTTGATTTGAATTAATCCAACGTTTCTTTGCCTATGCACAAGAATTGATGATTTTCAATAAATCCGCCCGGTATTTCTGACCGATAGGAATTGCCTTATCTTTAATTTTAATCATATTTCCTTCAATATGGTCAAACTTATTTAATGATATGGCAAATGATTTATGCACCCTGATCAGATTGGATTCTCCTAATAGAATGAGTAAATTCTGAAAAGTATCATGCACCATAATTGATTGACACAAAAAATCAACTTTAACATAATCACCGAGTGCTTCCAGATAATTTATATCGCTTATGTTGACACGGAATAATTTTTTATCCGATTTTAAAACAATAAACGGAACATGGTTTTTATTATCAATTTGATTAAAAATAGTTAAAGCTTTATTGACAGATTTTAAAAATCGCTCAAATGAGAATGGTTTCAATAAATAGTCAATCGCATCAACTTCAAATCCTTCTACCGCAAATTCCGGATAAGCAGTTGTAAAAATAACAAAAGGTGGATTTGAAAGTGATTTATAAAACTTAATGCCAGATAATTTAGGCATATTGATATCTAAAAAAATCAGTTGGATTTGTTCGTGATTGATTATTTCATTTGCATCAAACGCATTCCTGCACGAAGAAATTAATTTAAGTGATGTACAATCTGAAATATATTTTTCAAGGATTTCTCTTGATGCTGGTTCGTCATCAACTATGATACAACTAATTTTCATAGGTTTATTTTTAGCGATACTTTAAATTTATGTTCATCATCCTTGATTGTTAAAGCATGTTTGTCAGGATACAACAGCTTAAGCCTTTTTTTAATGTTTGTTAGTCCGATTCCACTATCCCTGTTTTGGTCATGATTATCACTTGTACCTTTATTATTTTCAATTTCAAAATGCACGGTTTTATTCTTTGTTTTTATTTTTATGTTTACAAAAGTATTTGAAATATCCCCTTTTATTCCATGTTTAAAACTGTTTTCAACCAATGGTAAAAATAGCATTGGAGCAATTTTGAGATCATTTTGAATTTCTGTATCAAAATTAATAATTGATGTTTTGTCAATCCTGTGTTCCTGTAAACTCAGGTAATTGTTGATTAATTCAACCTCAGATTTAATACTGACTTTTTCTTTGTTAGAGTCATATATTACATACCTTAAAATATCAGATAATTTAATTATTGTTTCAGGAGTTTCTTTTGCGTTTTTTAATGCTAACGAATACAACACGTTGAGGCTGTTAAATAAAAAATGAGGATTGACCTGAGCCCTTAAGGCTCTCAGTTCTATTTCAACTTTTTCTCTTTCGATTTTTGACAACTTAAATTTTGCATCTTCCTGACTAAACCATTCGGAAGTGAACTTGAGCATTAAAGTAATTACTAAGTATATAGCATGAAATTTTAATAAATCAATAACTGAGTAAATCGATATAAAATAGTAGTTTGGAAATACAATATCGATAATTCTATTAAATATCAGGGAATTTAGAAAAGAAAATATCACACAAAAAATCGCAGCTACTATAAGGTAACTAATGAAGCGCTTTTTCTGAATAAACAAAGGGAATAATATACTAATATTCAGGTAAACTATCGATACCAGCGTAAAATGAAAAATCAGTGTATAGATTAAGTCAATTTGTTTTACCTGATTATTGGAAATAAGGTTAACAATAACAATAAAAGAAAAAAGCCAAAATAGGGTATATTGCAATACCTTACTTTTAAAAATGCTTTTTGATATAGTTAATATGATATTACTCATTTAGCTTGTTTAAGATAATATGATTCTCATTGTTATTTTGTCCAAATGTCATTTTTCCAGTGATTTTACCGTCACCAGCATTCCAATGATATGTGCCATTGGGCAATATTTTACCTTCTTTTTTTAGAAATGCATTTTCATCATTACCATATTTTTCGATAAATTTCTTTAATTCAATAGTTTTTGCAGTTAAAACATATTGACCTTTAAATTTTTGTGAAATTGGTTCAGGAAAACTTATGAACTCATGTGATATTTTTATACGGTTATTTTCAATTAGTTTGGCTAACCATTCTCCGTTAAACCACGTTAATATAATTTGCTCTTCAGATATATCAATCTTTGCAAGCGCATGGGTTCTAATTGAATGCAATTCGTATAAATCAGGTATATTTTCAAAATGGGCTGTCGGGTATAAGGAAGGATAAAAATCCGCATAGGTTTGATTATTGATTTTAAATATAAACATATCGAAAGCAATAGGTACCTTATTTTCATCAGTATAACCAATAACATATCCCTTTTTATAATATTCTTTTTTATTATCGTCTTCACCAATTGCCAGGTAAATCTGCTTGACTGTCCAAATAGTAGAGTCATTTGTTTTCCATTTTCCCAATAATATTTTGTCAAAATAAATATCTTCTTCATCATAAAAAGGATGCAAGGAATTTACAAGGCAACTACTTAGCAAAATAGAAATTGCCACGATTGATAAAATAATTTTTGCTTTCATAATATGATAATTTTAATGATTAAAAATTCATCATCAAAATAAATTCATAGAAATGTGAGATTCAATTTTTTTCGTTGAACGCTATGAAAACGTCGTTGAACAATTAATCCGTCCTTTCAGGCATTTGGCATTCGCTCAGGGCTTGCCCTCAGACCAAAAATACCAAAAGAGCTGATTTTCCAACTATTTTTGTGGGTATCCATACCAACATAAATTTTTTGTCCGGTAAAATCTAATTGTTTAACTTGTGTTTGCATAAGCTTTGGTTTTTGAAATTAATATTTAATATTTTTAAGTGCCTTAATTTAATTAATACTCATTAACTTTATGCTTATGCTTTTACAAACATAGGAACTTTAAGCCCTTCCCTGAAAAACAAAAACCAGTGTTAAATAGATACGTAAGTAGTAGATAATGAAAAACATCCGGCATGACAGAAGCAGTTGAAAAACTTGAAGATATTCATAAGGCACAGGCTATCAATTATCTTGAAGGGTATGGGTTAGCTCATGGACTTCTTGATAAACTTAGGCGCCATAAGTTTGGACTTCAAGAGGGTATATAATAAAAATCTAGCCAAACCTAATAACCCTTTAAATCCTTTTCGAGACAAATGATACTACAGTACGCATCTGACCTTCATCTGGAATTTCCTCAAAATGAGGAATTTCTTAAATCAAATCCCTTACAACCCAAGGGTGATGTCTTATTGCTGGCAGGTGATATTGTTCCTTTTGCGGTAATGAATAAGTATGATGATTTTTTCAGCTATCTGTCTGATAATTTTCAAACGACCTACTGGATTCCTGGGAATCACGAATACTATTATTTTGATATTGCCGGGAAATGCGGGATCCTGAATGAAAAAATCAAAAGCAATGTTTTTTTAGTAAACAATTGGGAAGTAAAATACGATACTATCAGGTTTATTTTCTGTTCGCTTTGGTCTGAAATCAGCCCTGCAAACAGGTGGCAGGTTGAAAGGGGTATGAGCGATTTTCATGTAATTAAACACAAAGGCGCTCGGTTCTCTGCAGAACATTTTAATCGATTACATGCCGATAGCAGAGAATTCTTAAAAAAGACACTCCACCACAACAGCACCGGTAAAACTGTGGTAGCAACCCACCATGTCCCTACGCTTCTAAACTATCCTGAAAAGTACAAGGGCGATGTCTTAAATGAAGCATTTGCGGTGGAATTGTTCGACCTGATTGAAACGGCAGGCCCGGACTATTGGATATATGGTCATTCCCATACCAATACAGCAGATTTTAAAATTGGCAAAACGCATTTAAGAACGAATCAACTAGGCTATGTCAAATACAACGAACAAATAGGTTATCAAAATGAGCGAATCATAAAATTATAATATTGGAAGCATACAAACCCTTAAAACAATACCATGATAATCAATCCAAAAGAAATATTTTGTGGCCAACCCATTCTCAACATACGTAAGGTAGTCAGGAATGCTATGAACGAGAAGCTTTGGGGCAGGTCAATGACGATAATTACCGGTAAAGTGGCCAAAATATTGAAACAGTCAACTGCAATATCAAAACAAGTGGTTGAACAACTCATTCGGGAGGAATATCTTATTTATAAAAAAGAAAAATTTGGAAAATCAATTCAGTATGAATTAGAAGCAACCGATAAGGGCCGGCAGTTTGGATTAGCCTCAGCCACAGCACCAATCAGCAGGGAAAAAGCTACTCAGCTTTTAGACCAACTGATAGAGAGGGCTAAAGTCATCAATTCAAACAAAGAGTTGGTTTATTTTGTGGAAAGCCTTAAAGTGTTTGGCAGTTACTTGTCGGACAAAGATTATTTGGGTGATTTGGACGTTGGTGTTAAACTAACCCGACGCTTTGAATCAGTTGAATTTACACATCAAAGTCAAAAACGAATAGAATTGGCCATGGCAAATGGGTGGAAATTTAGTAATTTCCTTGATAAAATTTCCTGGCCTCACACCGAGCTTATGTTAATGCTTAAAGCCGGTAAAAAAGGTTTAAGCCTTCACCTCGAAGAAATCGACGATGTAATTAAAATAAGCGAAACTAAGCTGGTGTACCAGTATGATATGTCTGTTGACAGGAAAAATAACATCTTATAGCATTATAAGGGCAGATTGTTATCTGCTCAATATCTGAAATACACAATATGAACAGATATAATCCTAACATCCACCATCGCTGCAGCATACTCCTGAAAGGATATGACTTATTAAAAGCAGGATTGTATTTTATTACCTTGTGCATCAAAAACAATTATGAGCAGCAATAAAATTACCGGTTACAACATAATCACAGACCCTGATTTTCTGGGTGAACAAAATGCCATTACACCCGAATTATCAAGAAAACTGGAACGTTTTCATCAACTGGCATTAGAGGGTAAAAAATCGAGCGTACCGAAAATATTGGATGCCATTGTAAAACATCCCGATAATTCTCAGCTAAAGAATTACCTGTCGGTTTTATACGAGCAAATTGGTGATACAAAAAGAATGTACGAAACCAACCGATGGATACTATCCGATTACCCCATCACTTCCATATATTCCCAAAGAGTTCTATCTTGCATACAATAAAATACATTGGCAATACAAACAATAGTTAATTGCAAAAAACACTAAACCCAAAAGAATAATCATATACACAAAGAGAACACATATAAACCAATGTTATCGGTAACATAATCCGGGAACATGTATTAGCGATAAGGGAAAAGGCTTAAATTTAACATTACAATTAGAAAAGGAAGAATAATGGGAATTTTAAAGAATCTTTTTAAGAAGAACAGAAATGAAAAGTCCATCTGCTATAAATTTTTAACGACAGTCTATGCGGTGTCATTAAAATCTCAGAGATGAAATATGGCCTATTCTTCTTTCTTCTGATCCTCTCTGTTGCTGTTTTTTCTCAGCATCAGAAAAAAGTGGACAGCCTGTTACATTCACTAAAGCATGACGGGAAAAAAAGCTCCCTGCTCAATCAGTTATCTGAGCTTTATTTGAGTTCGGATCCCGAAATAAGCTATACATATGCTGTCAGGGCATTTGAGCAGGCACGGGATGAGGATGATAAGGCTCAGATGGGCGAAGCTTTATGGTTGAAAGCCCGTGGTCATTTGTATTTTAATGAGTATGACCGCAGTAATATGCTGGTAGATTCTGCTGAATTCTTTTTCAGACAGGCCGGAATGCAGGAGAATATTGTCAATTGTCAGGTGATGAAAGCTTCAACCCTCATGCTTCAGGGAAATTACGATGAGGCCATGTGTTTATTTCATCGTGCTGCTGAAGATGCCAGGGAGCTGGGCGCCAGGCATATTTATTCTTCTGCATTATTACATATGGGCAGAATACACCGTGCACGGGGAAATTATGAAAAAGCACTGGAAGATTACGAACTTTGTCTTAGCGTGGCAAAAGAAATTGATCATGAATTCCTGATTGCCAATGCCTACTATTTTATTGGCTCTGTTTTTCTGGATCAGCATCAATACGAACCCGCAATAGAAAACTACCTGCAAGCTTTACCTTTATACGAAAAAAATAACAACTTTGCGCAAATACCATACCTACTGGTGGGTCTCGGTAATGCTTACCTCGATAACAAAAACTTTTCAGAAGCCCTCAGGCATTTCAGAAATGCCCGGTCCTATTATACAAAAAACAAAGATCGCTGGGGTCTAAATGAACTATACGTACAAATGGGGTCTGTCTTTCAGGAAATGAATCAGCAGGATTCTGCCTGGTATTGTTTTGAGCTTTCGCTGAAACTCAGCCGCGAAATAAATGAAAAAGCTGCCGAAGCAAATGCATTGCACAGACTCGGTGAAATACTCCTGAAAAGGGAACAATACGATACCGCTATGAGCTATTTTGGGAAGGCCCTGGAGCTTAACAGCAAGTTGGTAAATAGTTATACGCGTTGCAGGATACTAATCAGCAAGGGTAACTGTCTGGTTAAAATGGGACAACCGGTCAAAGGACTGAACGTTCTAACAGCCGGTCTGGCTATTGCTGATTCCATGAATCTGATGACAGAGCAAATGATGCTTCATAAACATATTTCTTCAGCATATAAAAAGCTAAATCAATTTAAAAATGCTTTAGTTCATTATGAGCTGCATGCCCGCCTGAGCGATTCTCTTTTCAGGGCCGAATCGAATTTGCACTTTCTGGAAATGGAACGCAGGTACCAGTCCGAAAAACAGAAGCAGGAAATAGGTCAGCTTAAACTCAATGTTTACGAGCAGGAAATAAGGCTTAGAAAACAACGTTCGCTGCGTAATTTTTTTATTCTTGGTTTTCTTTTTACTTCGCTTACGGGGTTCATGATTTACCGAAGTTATCGTATACGTAAGAAGGCCGATGAGGAAAAAGAAGCCCTGCTCAAGGAAATCCATCACCGGGTAAAAAATAACCTGCAAATAATTTCCAGCTTACTAAGCATACAAACCGACAGCCTGAAGGATGCCAAAATAATAAGCGCTGTGCAGGAAAGCCAAAGCCGGGTAAAAGCCATGGGGCTCATTCATCAGTTACTATACCAGGACAATGACCTGAGGCAGATTAATTTTGAAATGTACCTTCCCCAGCTGGTTACTGCCATTAGTTCGATCTTCAGGAAGCAGGAGAACCATGTTGATATTACAACTGAAGCAAACAACCTGTCGTTTGAGATTGACACCGCAATTCCTCTTGGGCTTATTGTGGCTGAGTTAAGTTCAAATGCTTTCAAATATGCCTTTACCAGTGAAAAGAAGGGTAAGCTGGCTATTAAAATCGGTAAGGAACAAAAACATCAATACACCCTTGTTGTTTCGGACAATGGGCCGGGATTGACTGAAGGTACCCGTATCAACGAGCTTAATTCCATGGGATTACGCCTGGTAAATATCCTTACTGACCAGCTTGATGGAATTCTTTCCTATTCCTATAACCTGGGGGCTGAATTTACCGTAAAATTCACTGCCTCTTAAACACCAAACTACTATGGCCACCATCAGAATACTGCTTGTTGAAGATGAAATGATCATTGCTGAAGACCTGAAAATTCAGCTTCAGAAATTAGGTTATGCCATTACCGGCATAGCAAAGTCGTACGAGAAAGCACTCGAATTAATAAATGCCGAAATCCCCGACTTGATGCTGGTAGATATCATTCTCAAAGGCGAAAAAGACGGGATAACCCTGGCTGAGAAAGTTCAGGAAAAGCACGATATCCCGCTCATATTCCTTACCAGTCATGCCGATAAGAATACTGTTGAACGGGCAAAAAAAGTACATCCCAACGGATATCTGATAAAGCCTTATGAACGTGAGGATTTATACACCGCTATTGAAATTGCATTTTCAAACTACATAGAAAAAAAATCGGGTAAACGGGCCTCTGAATGGCATGAAAGTAATAATACCATTCTGGAAAACTGCATCTTTGTCAAGCAAGATCACTTGCTGATCAAGATACCTTTCGATGAGTTGGAGTGGATAAAATCGGAGCGTAACTACCTGGAATTGCATTGCTGCAAAAAAAACTTTCTGATCCGGTCAACCTTGTCCGACTTTTTACTTAAACTTCCGCAAGATCAATTTCTTCAGGTACACCGTTCGTATGCTGTTAATATCAGCCATATTTCTGCTATTCAATATCATTGCGTACAGTTGGGCGAACAGGAAATTCCCTTGGGCAGATCGTATTTCGAGCTACTCAAAGAAAAAATAAACATCGTACGCTGATTTTTTTGCCTTTTATACTTCATCACCATCCCGATCCGGTTTTTCCGTCCCTGATAAATCAAGTTACATCCCTGATAACCGTATTTCAGCACATCTTTTTGAACGGTAGTGCACAGGTATGTACCTTTACAGGTAGTAAACCAAATTCTCATGTTATGAAAAAAACAGATCGCCATTTTTATCTAAAAGGGTATGTCACTTTGTTGATTGCCCTGTCTGTGTTTTGGAGTGTACCAGGACAAAACATAAAACCTGGAAGCCCGGATAAACCAATTCAAACTAAACTGGCGCCTCCGGCCTCATTACCCAACCTAAGAACAAACTATACTCCTCCGGGCTGGAACGGACCCATCTATGTCTGGCAGGCCGGTGGCCATACAGAGTTTTATGCCGGGGTAAAAACCCTGGTTAATGTAAACTTTTACTGTGCAAATTTGGCGATCCCCCCGTCGGAAACCTTTTCTTTTATATTTCAGGACAATTCTGCAATACTTGATTCATGGATGTCATCGGGTGCCAACCTGAATGCCCATCATCCTTTACCTGATAACCTGGAACTTTTTTTCACCGAAGGTGACCACGAACTTTGTCAAACGGTCGATTTTGGAAACCTGATTGAAGAAACCAACGAAGATGACAACCAGTACTGCGAGACTTTCACCTTTCATGGGCCTCCTGCTGCCCCCTCAGTTAGTTACCCGCCTGCAGGAGCTACCTGCATGAACACCTCATTGGTATTGAACTGGAATGCTTCGGAACATACCACATCATACTATGTTCAGGTAGATAATGACCCGGATTTCAGTTCACCATCCATTGCAGGAAATACTGAAAACACCGCGCAGGCGATATCAGGACTTAGCTCCGGCATAACTTACTATTGGCGGGTGTATGCTTCAAATCCGGCCGGAAACAGCAGTTATTCAACAGCCCGATCATTCACCACCAAACCTCTGCCCCCCGATATCCCCAATCCGGGATCGCCTTCTGAAGGCAGTTCATGCGTGTCACTTGATGCAAACCTTAGATGGTCAGCTGCTGCCGGCACCATATCATATAACCTTCAGGTTGCCGATAATGAAGATTTCAATAGCCCTGTTATAGACGAAACAGGCGTTACTGGTACCAGTCTGCCTGCATACAATATCGCGGAAGGAACCTTGTATTATTGGCGAGTGGCATCAGTTGGTGCATGCGAAATAAGCGCGGGTTGGTCAGAAGCAAGTACCTTTACTACCCTGTCGACTCCTACCGCTCCTGAACCTGTAACACCTGCCGATGGAGAAACCTGTGTATTGGGAAATATTAACTTCAGGTGGAACCCTTCCATTGATCCAGCATCAGATTTATTATATTATTCACTCAGGATTGATGATAACAGCGATTTTTCCAGTCCTGAGGAGAGGATTGATTTCGAAGCCGACACCGCAATAATAATTCCCTTCCTGGAACCAGGTACAACTTACTACTGGTATGTAAAAAGCAATAATGGCTGTGGTATGTGGTCCCCGGCCTCTGCTACGTACTCTTTTGAAGTAGCCGCTAATCCCGATGGCATTCCGGAACTGCTTTCTCCGGCCGATGGGGCCGAATGCCAGGGCACATCCCTGATGTTAAACTGGACACCTGTTGGCGGCGCCACCCATTACCAGGTAATGGTTGATAAAATAAGTGGTTCTTTCGGCAGCCCGGAAATCAACCTTACGGATATTACTAAAACCTCCGTTGAAATATCCGGCTTGAATCCGGATACAGAATATCACTGGCTCGTCAGGGGAACTACCGAATGTGGGGTACATACAGGCTGGCCTGCTCCGCAGACTTTCACAACCGCAATCGCACTCGAAACACCTGTGTTATCAGTTCCCCTTAACAACAGCACTAATCAGCCGCTCTCACCCACGCTCACCTGGGAACCCGTGGCGGCTGCTCAAAGCTATCAACTGCGCCTGGATGATAACCCTGACTTTGGTTCTCCCCTTTACAATGAGGAAGTTTTGTCAACTCAAAGGGAGTTTTCCGGTCTGGATAACGGGGCCACTTACTACTGGCAAATACGCGCTAATGGGGTTTGCACATTCAGTGAGTGGTCAGAAATCAGGCAGTTTGATACGGAAGGTTCCGGAACTACCAATACTTTAAATAGTATTTGTGAATATGGTTTTGAATTGGGAAATAATTACCCTAATCCCTTTGATTTTTCCACCAGCATAGCTTTTAACATTCCGGTCAGTGATTGGGTAATATTTGAATTTATTGATTTGCAGGGGCAAATCATTGAGGCTGTATCAGAATATTATACAGCCGGAGCACATACAACAGAAATGAACCTGAAAGGTAAAGTACAACCCGGTATATACCTTTACCGGATGCGTACACAAAATTATACCAAAACAAAACTATGTGTCGTGCGTTAATGTAGATCAGGTTATTAAATGAAAAAAAGCTGCTACCTGTAAAGCAGCTTTTTTTTGATCAACCTGCTCCCTGGCATACTCTGTTAAACAAAATTTCAAGTTAGAATTGATGATAAATATTCCCTCAATCAAGTGATCAATCTTATCTCATAAATTACTCAAACTCCAACTCAAACTGATTTCCTCTCCTGTTTTTTCCTCAAAACTCAAACTCCAACTCAAACTGATTTCCTCCTCCCAATAGCCCGCGTTTAGCTTTTGCGTAACGCGTGCATAGCTTCTTCATCTTGCAAAGTTTGTACTTTTTTTTCCTCAATACTCAAACTCCAACTCAAACTGATTCTCCTCTCCTGTTTATAACCGGTTGAAAAATATACTATTGAACAACACAGCTTTACAAAGATATTTTATAAATTACACTGTTTTTTTTTGCAGCAACACAATGTTTTTTAAAACCCGGGAACGCCTATGAAACAAAACCTGTGATGGCCCTAAACGCAAGTGTATAAACAACTATGTTACAAAACCTCAACCAATGCCATACGCGAAATATATGTACCTTTTGAACAAAAAGTACATATATTTGGATGTTGTATGCAATTTCCGGGTTTTCAATTCTCATATATGCAGTCAGTGTTCAATTATTTTTATAGAAAAATAAAAAAGGATCAAAATAATTTATGGAGCAGCGATATTAAACTGGGACTTTTTAATTATTTTTCCGTTCACATTCGTAACATGAAAAATAATTAAAAAGCACACAACATGCGATATATGTCATAGCAGCCTGCCGCAGGCGCAACACAGGCTGCAACGTCACATATCGCTATCTGTTAGCCCATTAGCGAAACGGACAATCGTGAATAAATAAAGGTTTGCAGAACTTTTAGATTAAAATAATAGATATGTACAGATTACAGATTATTTTGTTTTTGATTTTTGCTTCAAAATTGCTTAATGGACAAACTGATAAATTTGAAACAGAGCATTTTAAGGTAAAATATGATGTTGAAGCAGAAAAATATGCAAAAGCAAGTATTAAAGTCTTGGAATTAGCGTGGACAATTGCGACTCGAAATAATTTCTATCTACCTGATAAGATTAAATTTACAATCAAAAACAGCGACCGAAATGTTTTATACTTTGACCGTAAAAGCTTAAGTGGCATAACTTTGGAGTATAAAACTATGGATACTTTTGATTCACCAAAGCAAGGTGGAAAAAACAATATTTACGGATTATGTCATGAGTTAGGACATTTATGTATGTATAATACAGCAACAAATAAAAATAACTGGATGTCTTACAATTTCAGAGAATCATGGGCGGATTTTTGGGGGAATTACGTGATTGATTCAGTACATGCAGAATTAGGGTCTGACTTTTGGCCAAATCCATATGATTATTTAGAGTTTTATGGTAGCGATTATATGACAAAACGGATTCATGAAAACAATTTGAAAATTGCTGATTTTAATAAAGCTGGAAAATTTTGGATTGAATTAAATTCCATTGTTGGCTTTAAATATTTGAATCTAATATTTGAACAGGTGAATGAATTAAAAGTCAGTAATCCAGATGCAGAAGAAGAATTTTTGACGGTACTCAAAACTGTATCAGATAATGAAAAAATTGTTGATTTGTTTAGACAGTATTCGGATATATTAATTATAAAACAGGAATAACGGGCTATAACACGCAATATAGCCAATGGCGGGGGCTGTAGCAATTTGGAGCATTTCTGCCCCGCATCGGCGTTTGCAACGGTGGACAGTGACGAAGCCCGCAAACCGCCACTGGCCATATTGCCACATGTTTAGTGGTTATGTTACGAAACATCCTAATCACGATATTCTAAAATATCACCTGGTTGACAATCTAAAATCTTACAAATTGAATCAAGTGTTGACAGTTTGATTGCTTTTGCTTTACCCTGTTTTAATATAGAGAGATTTGAAATTGTTATCCCAACAGATTCAGACAATTCGTTTAGTTTCATTTTTCTCTTAGCGAGCATTACATCTAGATTGATAATTATTGCCATTTGGATAATTTTATACTGTTAAATCTGATTGCTCTTTTAATTCTAAACCTTCCTTAAATACAACAGAAATTACATAGAAAGAAAATGCAGCCAGCAAAAGACTATAATTAATTGATTTCAGGAAACTTGTTATTAATCCCTTATTTATTGGTGCATAATTATAACTGTGTTGAACCAAAGACAGCGGAATAAAAAATTGAATCGATTGATATAGTAGAAAATCAATTATGACCCAAGCAAACAAAAGGTATGAAATATTCTTAACAACTTTAAGATTATCTTTTATGAAAAATGGTTTTTGCTTAATTGAATATATTAGTTTTTTTAACTGAAGAATTAACATACCAAATAAAACAATAAAAATAAGACTATACAGGGTACTGCGAATAAGCTCATTTCTCTGAATCTTTTGATAAATGGCCTCATTGTTCTTTAATATTTCTGAGTTGAGAGTAAGAACCGCATCTTTCATTGGCCTGATTTCTGGTTTTTCTACTTTCAAATCATAAAACTCATTTGGATTTATTATTATTTTGTCGGTAAACGTCCAAATTTGAGCTATTGCAGCAAAAGAAAGAAAAATCAGGATTAGATAAATTATTATATTTATACCTGATAAACGGAGTGATTTAAATGCTTTCATAGTGATTTTTATTAAAATTAGTTATCATACATGCAAATTAACGAATATATATTGTAACAAACAAATAAATTATTGTATTACGATAAATATATATTAAAACACAACCGCTAATACACAATATAGCCAATAAGGGTTTCAGTGGTATGCGAAGGTTTGTTGTCCGCTTCAACTTTTAGTGTACATTGATAGGAAAATCGCCCGCAAGGCCTTACTGGCCATATTGCAAACGTCAGACTGTCTAATAACCTTTATTAATGGTTGAAATATTCGTACATATGATTGTAAAAGTTTGGGATTATTTAAATCTAAGCACCTTTAGAAAAGTTTTTAGACAGACTGACGTTGTATGCCATTTAACAAATCATCCTGCACAAAGAAAAACTCGACTTTTGTTTACAAATACGGAAACATTTTATATTTTTGTACAAAATGATTAAATGAGTAAACCGATTGAAATAATTTTACTTCCTGAGGCTGATAAGTTTATTGACAGTATAGAAATATCAGCAAGAAAGAAAATGTTTTATGCTATAAGAAAGACAAAAATGAGAATTTATGGCGATTGGTTTGAAAAGCTTAAAAGTTCAAAGGATATTTTCGAATTTAGAATTAAGGACAGCAGTAAATTTTTTCGACTTTTTGCCTTTTGGGACAGCACTGGTGATAAAGAAACTTTGATTGTTTGTACACATGGACTGATAAAGAAAACTAACAAAACGCTAAAACAGGACATTGATAAGGCAGAGATGATTAAAGAAAAATATTTTAAAGGATTGATTTAAAAGTTTATAGTTATGAAAACTAACAATTTTAAAAGATTTGAAGTGCTGGAGGACAAGTATTTCGGTAAGATAGGTACTCCAGAGCGAGATGACTATGAGTTTGATTTAAAAATGGAACTAATAGGAGAAAAAATTAAACAATTAAGACTTCAAAATAGCTTGACTCAAAGCCAACTTGGTGAATTGATTGGTGTAAAAAGAGCCCAGATATCAAAATTAGAGAATGGTAACCATAGTGCTTCCGTGTCAACGATTATGAAAGTTTTTCAAGCTATGAAAGCAAAAGTAAAATTTAGGATTGAGACCGATGATAAATTAGAGTTTGCATTTTAAAAACCACCAGTTGTCAACACGCGGTCATAAAACATTGGGGGCGAAG
>JAWOHT010000052.1:0-71723 GCA_046485045.1 Bacteroidales bacterium | reverse complement strand
GAGGTCTTCGAGTCCGGGTTCCGCTCGTGAACCCCCACGCCCTCGCCGGTCGCCGCAGCGCGTCCGCGGGAAGGATGGTCCCCGCCCCATGAACAAGTTCCTCGCCGTCGAATATGTTCATTATATTTGATTGTTCATTGACAATGAACGTAATGAATGGATAAACACCTAAAGTGTCTGGAAAATGTATAAAAACAATGATTTTATTTACGATGCAGTTGTCCGGTTTGAAGAAATAACAAGCATTCCGGTTGAAGTAGAAAGCAGACGTAAGGAGTACGATGCTTTACTGACCATAAAAGATATACAGTTTGTTGCTGAAGCAAAAGCTGAAATAAGAGCCTCTAACAAAGGAATTATTCTTTCAGAAGTAAATCATTTAAAAAGACAGACTCACAGACCTATTATAGTTATTGCCAAATACCTTGCTGTTGATATTGCTTCTGAATTTAAAAAACTTGGTATAAATTATATTGATATTGCTGGTAATACATTTATAAAAGAGGGGAATCTCTTTGTTTTTACTTCGGGCCAGAAAGCTGAAAAAATCAGTAAAACCAAACAAACAAGAGCATTTCAGGAAGCTGGCATTAAACTAATATTTAATCTGCTCATGAAACCTGATAATTTGCAATGTTCTTATCGTGAATTGGCTGAAATTACAGATATATCTATTGGTTCGGTAAGCAATGTAATGAAAGAATTGGAAGAACTGAATTATATTCTTAAAACGAATACGAAACGCATCCTAAAAAACATCCCTTCGCTTCTGAATCGTTGGATAATAGCTTATAACGAAGTTTTACACCCAAGAATTTATAGAAAAAGGATGCGATTTTTAAACATCGAAGATTATAGAAATTGGGATACTCTGCCAATTCAAAACATTGAAGATATTAATTTATGGGGGGGTGAACCTGCCGCAGCTATTTTAACAGGTCAACTTCAACCGGAAAAGCTATTAATTTATACAAGTGGTAACTGGCAAAGTATTGCCAGCGATTTAAAATTAATTCCAGACGAAAAAGGTGAAGTTGAAATTTTATTTATGTTTTGGAAGGAAGAAGATAGATACAGGAAAAAAAGTATTACCCCAGCTTTATTAGTTTACGCTGATTTAATAGGAAGTGGGTATGAAAGAAACACACAAATTGCTAAAATAATATTAGAAAATGAATTACAATATATCAAGTAGTAAGCTTCAACATCCATTATTAAAACCCATTCTTGAAAAACTAAGCAATTATTTTGAAGGGATGGATATTCAATTTTATGTTATCGGGGCAACTGCCCGTGATATAATGATGACTATTCATGGAGAAAAAGCCAAAAGGGCAACCCGGGACCTGGATATAGCAATTGCCATTTCAAATTGGAGCGAATATGATAAAGTTGAGGAAGGCATATTACAGATTGAAGGCTTTAAGAAGGACTTAAAACAAAAACCGCGATTCATTTACCAGGACACATATCAATTGGATATTGTTCCATTTGGTAATAATATGAAAGAAGATGATAGAATTTTCTGGCCACCTGATGAATCAATGGCAATGTCAGTTCTTGGTTTTGCCGAGGTGAAAAACTCTACAAAACAGGTCGTTATTGATGAAAACCTTACGATTGAAGTAGCTTCTCTCGATGGGATTTTTATCCTAAAGTTGAATGCCTGGGGCGACCGACATATAGAACACAACAGAGATGCTGACGATATGGGCTTTATCTTAAATAATTATCTAATTATCAACGAAGAAAGGGCTGCAACTGAGCATTACAATGATATTTATTTAATGGATGATTTTAACCCCAAAATATCAGGTGCAAAGCTTTTGGGTATGGATATGGCAAAAATCATTGGTGAAAGTCATGCAACTAAGAAAAAAATTATCGGAATCATTAAAACAGAAATCGATAAAGAAGAACAGAGCAAACTAATAAATCAGATAATTGAGACAAATAAGAGCTTTGGCTATGAAGAAACGCTTAGTTGCTTAAAGAATATTATTTCAGGGTTAAAATGAGATTTGATAAGGTAAATATTAAACCAAATTAAAAAATCAAGTACTTTCTTGATTCAATACCATCTTGATATTGAACCAATCAATAAAAGGTACCAAAACCTTCTTTCTAAGCAAATGAAGGACAGTCATAAAGTCCCTTTTAATAAGCTAACAAGCAGAGTTCAAAACAAGGAGTTTGAGAAAGGAGATATTATCATTAAAAACTGTATTATAAAATTAAAAAGGGTTCCATTTCTGAAACCCTTCTCTTTTCT
The DNA here is from genome assembly GCA_046485045.1 of Bacteroidales bacterium. GTDB lineage: Bacteria > Bacteroidota > Bacteroidia > Bacteroidales > UBA10428 > JAFGPL01. Next base: position 69,451 of record JAWOHT010000052.1, on the reverse strand, counting down.
GTGTAGCGAGAGGGAGAATTGAACTCCCGACCTCATGATTATGAATCATAACTATTAAGTTTTTAACGTTTATTGAATGTTTTTTAATAGTGTTGTTTTTCAGTAATTTAAGTTGATAAGTTTTTGATTTATTTATGGTAATTTATGATTTATTTATTACTTTTGTGTATTCACTTGTGTATTCACTGAATACACAAAATAACTAAAAAGCTTGTAGAATGGAAAAAAAATTCAATAACCAAAAATTGCCAAAAAGTCTAAGTGATTTTTTTACCTCTGATACATATGGGGGGGCTCAAAAAGAGCTTAAAGAAGTTAATGCGATACTTGGTCAATTTAACAAACATATAAGAGATAAAAGTATTGATAGGGTTAAAACATTAACCAAAGAAGGCAAAAGTAAAAAAGTCATTTCAACGGAATTGGGTATTTCCTTATCAACAGTATACAGATATTGTAAAAAATAAAACATTATGCAGGCAACAACGCGGATTTACTATCAGATAGCCCCGGCAAAGCGAACAATTGATAACCTTTGCCCTGTAAAACTTTGTGTTACCCACAGGCGGATCCGAAAATATTATTCAATTGCAGAAAAACTGAAAAATTCTAACTGGCAGTTCTTATCCGATTCAGATATTGAAAAGGTTACAGGAGACAGCCCCAGGGGTAAATATCGGGATATTGCATTTGAATACAAACGAATTACTGATGAGGCCGAAAAGATAATCAATAATGTGCCGATGTTTAGTTTTAACCAATTTGAGGAACTTTATTTCAACAGGATTGCAAATTGGGACAATGTTTTTTCTGCAATGATTGAACATATACAGACATTAAAAATTGAAAGCCGTTTCGGTTATGCCAGTTCATTTGAAAGTACACTAAGGGCAATAAAGGAATTTCATGAAGGCAAAACCTTAAATTATAATTGCAGGCAGAAAGTTGAAACCCGGTATCAGGAATATATCAAAGGCAAAAATCTGCAGTTTGTGGATTTAACAGCAAGCTGGTTAAAGAAGTTTGACCTTTGGTTGCAGAATAAGGGTAAATCAAAAAGCACAATCGGTATTTACATGCGAAATTTGCGGGTATTGTTTAACCTTGCAATCAACAAACATAAAGTCAAAGCTGAATATCCGTTCAAAGAATACAAACCGAAAAATGCAGCCGGACGCAAAATTGCATTGACAGCACACCAAATTAGCATGATTGCAACCCATAAAACAGAACACCCATTGCAGCAATATTACAGGGACTTGTTTATGTTTTCATTTTTTGGCTCCGGGATGAACCTTTCAGACATTGCCCGGCTAAGGTATTCAAGCATTCAAGAAGGTGAAATATCATTTGTACGTGAGAAAACAAAAGGCAAGGATAATGAAGTTAACCTCAATGTGCCGATAACTGAAAGCATGCAATCAATTATTGACAGGTACGGCAATAAAGCAATCGGTTTTGATAGTTTTATATTCCCGATATTAAAAACAGACTGGGGCAGCGAAAAAAAGTATGCTGCAATTAAGGATTTAACTAAGCAAATGAATAAGTATATCCGGCAGGTTGCAAGGGCGGTTGGAATAAAAGAGAACATTTCAAGTTATGCAGCCCGCCATAGTTGGGCGACAATTAGTAAAAACAGCGGTTCATCAATTGAGTTTATTAAAGAACAGTTAGGCCATAGCTCAGTAAGTGTGACTGAACGTTATTTGAAATCATTTGAGAAAACTGCAAGGGTAACTCATAGTGAGAAAATCGAAAAACAAGTGATGTATGGAGAATAAATTTGAAATTGACGAAAGCTTCGATGATTATGCCTTTGGTATTCATTTAGATAATTTTGAGTATACCGATGATGAAATAAATACGGTAAAAACAATTGTTGAGAAGTATAGCATAGATGAATTGGAAGTCTACACATTAGTTGATTTTGTAAAAAGGGAATTGCCTTCACTTCAACATAAAGACTTATTAAAGCATGAAATTGATGGCATTAAGTCGTTTATTGATAGTGGTAACAAAGTAGAGAACATTTCATTCAGAGGGAAAGATTTTTCATTTAATATTAAAGACCCTGATTTAATTGAAGTCTTATCAAAATATATTCGTAAGCGTTACAACTTTGTCAATCCTGAAGGTGATAAAAGTTTTAAAAAGTTAGTGGCACGAACTCTCTACAAACGACTTACTGAAAAGCTAAAACAGAAAGATTACGATGCAAAAATTATTATCGGGCTAATTTTCGCACCGTATCACATTGCACTCGTTAATGATCCTATCCTAACTGAAAAAGAAAATTCTATAAAACACCCCGGAGATAATTACTTAAATTATCTTGAACGTAAAATTCGCAGTTTCCTAACTGACTGATTACCAGTTACGTAAAAACGTACCTTCGATTTATCAAAACTACGTAATATATTGTTTGTCAATATGTTATTATGTATTTATTTTTGTTTTATGAAATCAAAATAAACAAAAAAATATGCAAACAATAACTTTTGAGCAAATTCCCAAAACTTTATCAGAGTTGAATTTTAAAGTTGATGAAATTCTCCGTGCGATGTCCGAGAATCGCAAACCTGAAACCGACAAGTTATTCGCCATTGAAGAACTGATAGAATATTTGCCAGAAAAGCCCGCGCGCCAGACTGTATACGGCTGGATTAACAGCAGAACAATACCTTATGAAAAGCACGGTAAAAGGTGTTATTTCCGAAAGAGTCTTATTGATAACTGGTCAGCTAATGGCCGGCGGGTATAAAAAACCCCAGAAGCGACCAGCGACCAGGGTAATATTATTTTAAAGACAAACAAACGATGAGCAAAGATACAAAAATTCCTGAATTATCCAATCGCGAAATTGATTCTCATATAATTGGCAGTTTACGCGAGGGCAGAATGCCCGGCATGCAGGAGGCTGAATACTTCCAGAATGAAAAATGCTTATGCACAATTGAACATTTCCTTGAGCGCGTTGAACATTTATATAAAATTCACTATGAAGAGTATGGCCTGAATAATAAACCGGTTATCGAAAAAGTCATCTTTTACTTGAATGAAGCTGGACTAAGGCACAATAAGGTTAAAACCCGGGTTGAGGATAAAAAATGCAATCATATTACAATCGACAACCTGTATATCACTCTAATTAGAAAAGGTTTAAAGCTATCAAAGGAAGACTTGCGGGCTTTAATCGGTTCCGATGCAATAAAAACCTTTCATCCATTTGGGGAATATCTTGATAACCTGCGAAACTTGAAATTTGACAAGGAACAGGATTACTTCAAGATATTGGCGCAATACATTGCAACCGATACCCCGGGATTTTTTGCAACCATGCTTAAAAAACACCTGATCAGGACTATTGACCAATACAAAAGAGGTGTGCCAAACCGATTTGTTTTTGTTCTATATGGTGGACAGGATAAAGGAAAGTCTATTTTTATCAAGTGGCTTAACCCCCTGAATGATTATTACTATTCAGAACAGCCATTGAGGGGAGACAAAGACTGTGAAATTTTGCTGGCTACAGTATTGATTTATTCAATTGAAGAATTAGAAGGGTTGAGCAAGCAAGAAATAACCAAAACCAAATCATTTATCAGTAGGGCGATCATCAATGAACGGAGACCTTATGGCAGCGAAGCAATACCCATGCCCCGGCTGGCTACAATTTTTGCCAGTACGAATGACCGAGAGTTTTTAACAGATGTTGTTAATACCCGATGGATCATATTTGATGTTAAAAAAATCGGATATGACTATAATAATCTAAAGACAGGGCGCAAAGATTTTGATATAAATTCCCTTTGGGCGCAGGCATACCACGAATGGCAAACAGATAATTCAGCCGGGATGCTTACACCCGAAGAAAAGGAGCTGCAAGCGAAAATCAACAAAGAATATGAAATTTCCAGCCCTGAATATCATTTGATAATTAAACATTTACGGAAACCGGATGAAAACGACCAGCAAAAGGAAGAAACTCAATTTCCGGGCGGTGAAGGCATCGAGTTTCTTAGCTCTACAGATATCTTAATCCGTTTAACTGGCTTGTATCCTTCGATCAAAATTAATTCCACTTGGATAGGCCGGGAAATGAAGCGTGCTGGGTTTGAATCGTCTTGGAAATGGATAAACAGTAGGGCGATACGAGGTTATGAGGTTGTATGGGTTGAACAGGGCAACATATTAGATAAACCAAAATTACCATTTTAATGTAGAGTACAAAAATTTAGTGTAGATGAAAATAAAACTTAAAATATTGAATATCTGGAAGTTAAAAAAATCCTCTACACCATCACACTACTCACAGCACTTTTTCAACCTTCCCAGACGAAAAGTAAATGAAAAATGGCAAATATAGTGTAGAGGTGTAGAGAGCGTAGATATAACCACTAATACAACCTCTATACTAAAAATAAATAGTATAGAGTAGTGTAGAGAAAACATTGTTAAACACTCATAAACACTCATAAATACTAAAAAAAAATAGTGTAGAGATTAAATAGTTACGAAAATGATAAGTAAAGAAGATAAAATTTTAGGCCATGCACTTGCAGCAGAATTGAAGGTTTTTGTTCGCTGCTTGGAACGCATACCAGACACCAGAGAGACAATTGTCATTGCTGGAGCTTATGAATGTTCACCTTACAAAGTGCATATCTTATTCAAAGCACTGGAAAACCTTTGCAGACAACGCTATTATGAAAAACTTTGTCGCAATCCATTCGACGCTATTTATACCGATTCAAAATAACAACATTAGAAGAATAATGGATATTTATATCTGATTTAGTAAACAACAAAATATTACAAAAAAATGGGACTTTCAAAAGGACAAACGAACAATCCAGCAGGCAGGCCAAGAGGCAGTAAGAATAAGGCGACCGAGGTAATTCGCCAAAAGGTTGAGGACTTTATAACTCTAAAGATTGATGAGGTTGAAACGGTTTGGAAGCAATTGGAAGCGAAGGATAAAATGCAATTTCTCACAAAGATTTTAGATTTTGTAATGCCGAAATTAAAGGCGACCGATTCCGATTTGAACATTAACATCAACAGTTTGTCCGATTCCGAGTTAACAAGGCTTTGCGACGAGTTATTATCAAAATTGAATGAAGATGAAAACTAAAAAAGACAAAGTTGAATTCTTAAAGGCCGTGCTGTCAGGCGACAAAACCGCAGTAAAAAGGATTATTAAACAGGGTTCGCCTGACGTGTTTTGGTTTGAGAATGGTAAATATTTCCAGAGCATTCAGGGAGTTTGGCGGGAAACCGAAAAAAGGCCTGATGAAGACGACGTTTTAATTTGTTATAACGCCCCGGAAACGGTTGAAAGCAAAATCATTTCGGTTCAAAGCAAGCGAACCGCTGAAGAAATTTCCAAAATGGCAAATGAATAATTAAATATTTATACAAATGAAAAATTTTACAGTAGAACAGCGCGCAGCGATTGACGCAAAGTACAAAAAACCAGTAGTAAACCTGGTATTCAAAAGGACAGTACTCAATAAATCGTTGGGGCCTTCTCACACGTTCAAACAGTCAATTGAAGTGAAAGTTCAGGCATGCCTATTGCAGGATGTACTTGGCAATGAGCTCGATTTTTCGCAGGTTAACGTTCCTGATAACATTCAGGTAGGTGATAAAGCTACGGTTGCGGGAATTCCGGCAGCGGGCAGTTATGTTTTGGGTGATGGATCGGAATTGCTATTTGAGGCTGGGATATTAAAAAAGATTATTCCACCCTCAGAGCCGACGGCTGGCAGTATTATGAGCAAAATTGTCAACCTGAAAAAAGACTTGGTGAATATTAAAAAATCTTTTAACCAATGAGTACACTGAATAATTTGATGCGACAAAACCAGCTCAGCTGGCTGGTCCCGGAAACTGAAAAGACGAAGCCCGAAAAATGGGAAAAGCCTGAGATTATGAAAATTGAAAAGCTTGAAATTCGAGGAGTGAAGCGAAGGAAAAAGAAATAGAAGTCAAAATTTTAATACAATAAGAAAATGAAAAAGTTAATTTATTCAAATGACGTGGCCATACAGAGCCACAGCAAAGCAGTTCATTCACTTTGCAGCAATCTAAATGCAGCGATTGCCAGTTTTCACCAATACCAGCCTTTTGTCAGGATTGAAAGCGAAGATCAGGCAATGGAATTCGTGGCGGATCCGATTGCTCATTATGATAATGTTATCATAAAAGAAACCGGCACGAAGCGTATCCCTGGACTGAAAATTGACGTTTCAATCATTTGCCAGATGTACGGGTTAAACAGGCAAAAATTTGTTGAGGCTGTGAAAAGTATTAGGTTGGTTCCGGCGCAAAAACATTTGTTTACCTGGCAAGATGCAAGCTTTGAAGTGAACGAAACCGTGTTGCAAGCGGATTGCGAACAATTTCGCACCTTTGCCGAAACCCCGGAGCAGCTTGAAACCCTTCAACTCTGGGAGCAGCTCCGGGATATTCTGAACGTACACATTGACCGGGAATATTTGTCAGGAGTATTTACAGGTCAACAGATCGCCCAGAGTACCGGCCTTCGTTTTGAAAAAAATCGGTTTGAATTGGATGGTAAAAAACTGGCATACCTTATAAAAAATGGAAAAGCTGAAAGAATTATTTGTTAAGTTCTACTCTCTTTGTTTTGTCTGCCCCCGGTCAACGAGTTTGATCGGGGTTTTTTATTTAACTTACTGATTATTAACAAGTGTTAAACCCTATAAAAAAAGGGGGGTTAACTCCCTCTTTTTTGCTCGATGTAAGGCCGTTTTTTTGTTGCTAAAATCAAAGATGTGTATTCAATTGTGTATTCAAAAGAAAAAAGCACTTACAATTATTTTCTGTAAGTGCTTTATTTTCAGTGTAGCGAGAGGGAGAATTGAACTCCCGACCTCATGATTATGAATCATACGCTCTAACCATCTGAGCTACCTCGCCATATTGTCAATCACCAAACCGAACTCCCGACCTTCCCGATTTGCATCGGGACGCTCTAACCCCGATACATCGGGAAGCTACCTCGCCCTTTGATCTCCCAAGCTTAAGCACAGGAGATATCTGAACTCCAAAGCTTTTACCGGGGAGAGATTTTAAGAGGCTGCAAATATAAAACTTTCTTTATTAAACACAAAAATGTTGACGCTCCAAAACATTTTTACGTCTTTGAAATTTAGTATCCTGCCCGCCTGCACTATAAAAGAAGATATTATTCAATAAGTTTTTTTATAAAACATTTTTTCATATATTGCATCGCTGTCATAATGGTGTTAATTAATTAAACATGAAAAAAAGAATCTTACTCGAATATACCCTGAATTCCTCCCCAAAAATTCTCTATCCAAGGCTTAGCACCCCGGGAGGGCTGACAGAGTGGTTTGCAGATGATGTGAATGTAAAAGGCAAAACCTTCAATTTTATATGGAACAACATGGAGAACCTTGCAGAAGTGGTTCAGAAGAAAGAAAACCGATACATACGTTTTCACTGGCTCGAAGAGGACGATCCCAACACATATTTTGAGTTCAGGATTTCAATGGATGAACTTACAGGCGATGTAGCACTGGTGATAACCGATTTTGCAGAAGAAGAAGAAAAAACAGATACCATTGAATTATGGAATTCACAGATTGCCAAATTAAAACAGGTGCTGGGTATCTGATACATTTTGCCCTGTCATTAAAATAATATCTTAATTTTGTTGTCGTTTTACTTACACAGAAAATCTTAATAAGGGTGAAACGTTTATACCGGCTGGTGATTAAATCTTTTCTGGGTCCTTTTGTACTCACATTCTTTATTGTAATGTTTGTGCTGATTATGCAGTTCCTTTGGAGGTACATTGACGACCTTGTAGGTAAGGGATTGGAATTGAATATTGTTGCAGAGTTGCTGCTTTATACTTCGGCCAGTCTTGTTTCACTTGCACTGCCACTCTCTATTCTTATGTCGTCGTTAATGACTTTCGGCAGCCTTGGAGAATATTATGAACTCACCGCCATAAAGGCTTCAGGCATTTCTTTACAAAAGATTATGATGCCGCTTATCATACTGGTTATCTTTATCAGCATCGGGGCGTTTTTCTTTTCAAATTATGTTTTGCCATATACCAATCTTAAAATGCGCGCCCTTTTATGGGATGTTAAACAACAGCGTCCGGAACTACAGATAAGGGAAGGCGAGTTTTACAATGGTATTGACGACTACAGCATCAGAATCACCAAAAAAAACCCGCAAACGAACATCTTGTATGGCCTGAAGATATACGACCATACACAGAAAAGAGGAAATGTATCAGTGATAATTGCAGACTCGGGCTATATGAAAATGACTGCTGACGAAAACAACTTACTGATTAACCTGTGGAGCGGTTATAGTTATAACGAACAGGAAGAAGACAGGAGAAAAATCCCGAAAACATATCCCCACCGCACAGATAAATTTAAAGAACAACGGATAATCATTGAGCTTACAGGTTTCGGCCTTCAGCGGACTGATGAAAATCTCTTCAAGAACGACTACCATATGATGAGCATTATACAGTTATCTGATGTTACCGATTCGTTAAACAACGACCTGCGCATTAGGGAGAACCAGTTTGCCAAAACATTGCTCACCTATAACCTTTTTAAGAACAAGCACTTAAAGTCTGGAATAAACGAAAACGAACAAAAACAATCTGAAAAAACACCTCCCTTAAATGTTGACAGCCTTTATCAAACGCTTGATTATCAAAAGCAGCATGAACTTATGAGGAACATAATTAACAGCGTGAGGTCAACCAAAAGTTATGTGGAAAGTTCGTGCGAAAACCTTAAATACAAGAAGAAACTGTTGAGAAGGCACGAAATCGAGTGGCACCGAAAATTTACCCTTTCAATAGCCTGTCTGATATTTCTCTTTATCGGCGCACCTTTAGGGGCAATAATAAGAAAAGGCGGACTGGGCATGCCTACCGTGGTATCAATATTTATGTTTATTATATATTATATTATTTCACTTACCGGTGAAAAAATAGTGCGCGAAAGCGTGGTCTCCTCTTTTCAGGGAATGTGGATGGCTTCTTTCACCCTGCTTATCGTAGGTGTATTTTTAACCTACAAGGCAACCACCGACTCGGCCATCTTTAACATTGATGTATATATAAGGTTTCTTAACCGGCTTCTCGGATTTGAGAAAATCACCCTATACGATAAGAAAAGTCAGCTTGTTGGCCAGTTTAAGTATTCGGAATTAGAAAAAGAAGATGTAATTAAAGCTTTTGGTTCTATTGTTGAACTCACCGATAAAAGCATCTCGGATCTTAATAGGGATGTGAGGTTTAAAAACCTTTTGCAATCAAATTTTGAAATAAAAATATCTGAAAACCAACGCCAGCTCTGCGAACTTTCCGACCAGTTTTTTGATGCGCTGCTTATCAGCAAGTGGATGCGTATTCCATACCTCAAATCATTGTTTACCGATTTTCCATATTTGAATTTTGCCCCCCCCCGGCTGCCAATCCCTGAAAAATACAGACTGCTCCTTAAAATCATCTTCCCTGTTGGTCTGGCCTATATACTTTACCTTTCAATCAGGCAAAAAAATATCAGGAAAAAACTGTTTGCTGCAAAAAAACTATCGCAATCTGTGTTCAATATTTTCAATAATCCCACTGTGCTTACCGAACTTGAGATACAGGCATGAGAATTTTACAATTATGCAATAAAGTACCATACCCACTGAAAGATGGCGGTGTAATGGCCATTCACAACCTTACCAAAGGCTTAACAAATGCAGGTGCAGAAATCTGCCTTATGGCAATGAATACCAGCAGGCATAGAACAGACAGCACATTGGTGGCAGCATATTTCAGAGGGTTTCAAAATCTGTCAGTGCATCTCGTTGATGTAAATACCGACATTAAATATCTCAGCGCCCTGCGAAACCTTATTTTTTCAGATTTACCATACAATGCCGAAAGGTTTATTGATAAAAACTTCGGCGCGAAGCTTAAAACTCTTCTTCAGGCTGAACATTACGATATTGTTCAGTTCGAAGGCCTGTACCTTATGCCTTACGCAGAGATTGTACGCAGATATTCCGGGGCAAAGGTGGCATTGCGTGCTCACAATGTTGAAAATGAAATATGGTTCAGAAACCTGCAGTCAGAAAAAAATCTGTTAAAAAAAGTGTATCTGGGCATTTTTGCCAATAGGTTAAAGAACTTTGAACTAACCCAGGTAAACAAATACGACCTGCTTGTGCCTATCACCTTACGCGATGCGGAAATATTTAACAGAATGGGTAATAAAAAACCTATATGTGTATGCCCTTACGGATATATTGGTAATTCTGGCCCGGTTGATTACGGCACAAACAACAAACGCTCATTTTTCTTTATCGGTTCGCTCGACTGGATACCAAATCAACAGGGAATTACCTGGTTTGTAGAAAATATATGGAAACGCATTTCCTTAGAAAGTGAAGATAATCAGCTGCATGTAGCAGGCAGGAATGCACCACTGTGGCTTAAAAAATATCTTGAAAACCACAATATTAACTTTGCAGGAGAAGTCGAAGACGCAGGCGAATTCATGAAAGATAAGGGAATAATGGTTGTACCGCTTTTTTCAGGCAGCGGAATGCGGGTTAAAATCGTTGAAGCCCTGGCAGCAGGAAAAGCAATAGTATCAACTTCATTGGGTGCAGAAGGCATAGACCTCACAGACAGTGAAAATATTATGCTTGCCAACACCCCCGAAGATTTTGTGCAGGCTGCAAAAAAACTTTGCTCAGACAGTAATTTTTATTTGGATATTGTAAAAAATGCCGTCAAATTTGTAAACGAAAGACTCAATAACGATACCATTGTTAATAATCTTTCTGAATTCTATAAGACGAACCTATGACAGCCTTAAAAATCCTTTTCTGGATATTTCTCTTTATCATCATTTATACTTATTTGATATATACCCTGATCCTGATCATTTTTGACTTCTTTACAAGGTTATTTTCGAAAAAAGCAAATTATGCCAAAGACTATCTTCCAGAAGTTACACTCTTTATTACGGCATACAACGAGAAAGATTGTATTGAACAAAAACTAAAAAATTCGTTTCAGCTTGATTACCCTAAAGATAAGCTTATACACCTATGGGTGACCGATGGCTCAGACGACGGATCACCCGAAATATTAAAAAGTTATGGTAACGTTGAAGTGCTTCACCAGAAAGAACGCAAGGGCAAAACCAATGCGATGAACAGGGGGATGAAGTACGTGAAGACTCCTATAGTTGTGTTTTCAGATGCCAATACCGACCTGAACAGGGAAGCAATAAGAGAAATAGTAAAATTATTCAGCGATGACCAAGTAGGATGCGTGGCCGGTGAAAAAAGAATCTATTCGGGCAACAGAGAGAAAGCCGTAAGTTCCGGTGAAGGTATTTACTGGATGTATGAATCTTTAATCAAGAAACTCGAATCGTCTGTTAATTCAACAACAGGAGCTGTAGGTGAGCTTTTTGCCATACGAAAAGAGATGTTTTGCGAAGTTGACGAAGACATCATTCTCGATGATTTTGTTATATCACTTACAATTGCTGTTAAAGGCCAAAAACTCAAATATGCCCCTAATGCATATGCCTGCGAAAATGCTTCCTTCTCTATGAAAGAAGAAATGAAAAGAAAAATCAGAATTGCCAGTGGCAGCTTTCAAGCCTTGACACGTATACCTGAATTATTCAATATTTTCAGGCACGGCTTGCTCTCTTTTCAGTTTATTTCTCACAAAGTGTTAAGATGGACACTCGTACCGTTTTCGTTTATCATGGTTTTCATCAGCAACTTTTTTATTGTATTGCATGGTAACGAAAAGTTATATTTATTCTTTTTCATGCTACAGGTATTATTTTATATAGCAGTTGTGCTGGGTATGGTCTTTAAGAACATTCGGCTCGGCATGAAACTTCTGTTTGTCCCCTATTACCTGTTTATGATGAATTTTTCGATAATGCTCGGGCTGATAAGGTTTTTGGGCGGCAAACAATCTCCGGCATGGGAAAAGTCAAAGAGGGGATAGTACCATACTTACAACATACTTATATATATTATTGATGCCTGACTAAATTCATTTTAAATTTGGTTTTCATTAGTGATATTTGTAACAGTTTTTTACTTTTGCGTGTTTATTCGATGAAAACTCAAGGTAGATAATGGCTAAGTTTCAAAAACCGGATACTTTTATTCTCGATGATATTGAAGATGCGATAAACGATATCAGGGCAGGGAAAGTTGTGATAGTTGTAGATGATGAAGACAGGGAAAACGAGGGTGATTTTATTGCAGCAGCAGAGCTCACCACTCCCGAAATCGTAAATTTTATGGCCACCCACGGACGAGGTCTTATCTGTGTGCCACTTCTTGAAGAGAGGTGCCTCGAACTAGACCTTGACCTGATGGTAGGTAACAATACCTCATTTCATGGCACCCCTTTTACCATTTCTGTTGACTTGTTGGGGCATGGCTGTTCTACAGGCATTTCGGCAAGCGACAGGGCAAAAACAATCAACGCGCTTGTTGATCCTGCAACACGGACTGAGGACCTGGGTCGTCCCGGACATATCTTTCCTTTAAAAGCGCGCAGCAGGGGAGTTTTAAGAAGAGCAGGGCACACCGAAGCTGCTATTGACCTTTCAGTACTAGCAGGATTAAAACCGGGCGGTGTACTGGTTGAAATAATGAACGAAGACGGTTCAATGGCCAGGCTGCCCGATCTGATAAAGATTGCAGAGAAGTTCAAACTAAAAGTCATCTCTATCAAAAGCCTTATTGCATATCGGCTCAAACTCGATTCGATTGTGATTAAGGGAGCTAAAGTGATACTTCCTACCAAATACGGCACCTTCAACCTTATCCCCTTTCTTCAGAAATCGAATGGTCTGGAGCACATAGCCCTGGTAAAAGGAAAATGGGAGAAAAACGAACCTGTTCTGGTAAGGGTTCATTCGTCATGCATGACGGGAGACATTTTTGCTTCTTACAGATGCGACTGCGGATCGCAATTGCATGAAGCCATGAGGCTGATTGAAAAAGAAGGTAAAGGTGTAATTGTATACCTTAACCAGGAAGGCAGGGGCATTGGGCTGTTTAATAAAATAAAGGCTTACAAGCTGCAGGAAGAAGGACGCGACACGGTGCAGGCAAACCTCGACCTCGGCTTCAGGGAAGATGAAAGGGACTATGGTATTGGCGCAAGTATACTCAGGGAACTGGGCCTCGGAAAAATAAGGCTCATTACCAATAACCCTGTAAAAAGAGCCGGACTTGAAGGTTACGGGCTGGAAATAATCGAAAACATTTCGCTCGAAATACATCCAAACGAACACAACTTGTTCTACCTTAAGACCAAAAAGAATAAAATGGGCCATTTGCTCGACCTGCTTGATGACTCAGATTTTAAACCCGAAAACGATTCCTGATATGGAAAATAAAGATTTACGGATTGTATTTATGGGAACACCGGTGTTTGCCGTAGAATCTTTAAAAGCGCTGCTTAGTTCGGGCAAAAATGTGATTTGCGTAATTACAGCACCCGACAAACCTGCCGGAAGGGGCAAAAAAATTCAATCGTCACCGGTGAAAGATTTTGCCTGTTCACATCACATTCCTGTATTACAACCTGCAAATCTCAAAGATCCTGATTTTATCAGTTCGCTCACCTCCTATCATCCCGACATGAGCGTAGTTGTGGCTTTCAGGATGTTACCTGCATTGGTATGGGCATTGCCCCCAATGGGTACCTTCAACCTGCATGCTTCACTCTTGCCCGACTACAGGGGAGCGGCCCCGGTAAACTGGGCCGTTATCAATGGTGAAAAAGAAACAGGTGTCACCACCTTTTTAATTGATCATGAGATTGATACCGGAAAAATACTTCTGCAGGAAAAAACACATATTGATGATAAAGAAACAGCCGGCGACCTGCATGACAGGCTTATGGTTATGGGGGCAAAAGTTGTAGTAAAAACTGTAGATATGCTGGCTTCGGGAAAGGTTGAACCTGTTCCCCAGGCATCTTTTCAAACAGGCAAAGTGATTAAGCCTGCCCCTAAAATCTTTAAAGAAAATTGCAGGATTAACTGGGAAGAACCTGTTGAGCAAGTTTATAATTTCATTAGAGGATTAAGCCCCTATCCGGCTGCATTTACAGAACTTTTTTCAAACGCTGAGAAACACCAGGTAAAGATATACAATGCCTGTAAAATAAAAATAAAACACCATGTGCACCCTGGTACAATCGAAACCGATGGAAAAAGCGTATTAAGAATTGCAGCAAGGGGTGGCTATATTGATGTAAAAAGCCTTCAGCTTGCAGGTAAAAAGAAGCTTCTGATTGATGAATTCCTGAGAGGTTTTCTTCACATAGAGTCCTTTAGGGCTATGTGAACATGACCAGACTTCACTGAATCATTTATTCCGGATCAAATTCAAATTGCATCTCTTCCTGTTCTGCATCCTTAAGTTCAATACCGGATGTTGCTTTTAAATTTTTATTCTTTATCTTTCCTCTTAATGAAAGTACCGTACCCGGTGTTGGTTCGGTACCCGGTGTTATGATATTACGTGCATAAAGCCTGTCGAGCCTAATGGCATATTTCTGCGAAATAGAATACATGGTTTCTCCTTCAGCGACAATATGCACGGTTTTAACAGCATTAGCATTGGTACGTTTGGGTTGAATATAAACTACCTGTCCTTCTTTAATCTCAAAATCCTGCTCCAGTTCGTTATACTTTGCCAGTTGCCATGGCAACATTTCAAGTTCTTGTGTAATCCCCTGATAAGTATCGCTTGTTCTGGCAACAATGTATTTTACCCTGTTGTTTTCAAGAATTTCACGCGATGATCCCTTTAGGCCTTCTTCTTTGCTTCTCTCTGACTTTTTGGCAATCACATCTTTTTTGTCGGGGATATCCACGCCCTGATCGAGCAGGTAGAGCCGGTTTTCTTCAACAATTCTTATAAGGGCCTCAGCATAGGTAGGACTTGTAGCATAGCCTGCTTTTTTAAGTCCCTTGGCCCATCCTTTGTAATCGGTTGAAGGAATATCAAAAAGTGCTGCATATCTTGACTTGGAAGTAAGAAAATCTGAATGGTCGCGGTATGACTCTTCTACCGAGCTGTATTTCCTGAAACACTCCCGGCTGGCATCATCATCATGCCTCACCTTTTTCCCGCTCCAATCATGGCATTTAATGCCAAAATGGTTATTGGCTTTTACTGCCAGCCGGCTATTACCATTGCCCGATTCAAGCAGTCCCTGGGCCATGGTAATACTGGCCGGTATTCCTGTTCGCCCCATCTCTTTTATGGCAAGGTATTGGTATTTCTTTATATATTCTTCACGTGTCAATTTGCCAGTTTGAGCCGTGAGCGAAATTGCAGTACACGTCAATATGAGAAATAATAAGGATTTTCTTCTTTCTTTCATTCATTTGCCTTTACAGCAAAAATAACTCAGGTAATATGAAAAATATTGTTTATAAAAGAGCGGGTTATTAACAATTAACGGGAGTCGGCTGTTTTTATGAGCGATGTCAGGTTCTTGTCCTTTTACCTTGAAGCAAGGGTTGATTCGAAAAATTGCCATAGTTTATCCCCGGCAGGAACAGGTGCTGTAATAGTAACAGGTTCATTCCTTACGGGGTGGACAAATTCTATTTGCCTGGCATGCAGAGATATACCCCCATTTTGGTTCGACCGCGGGTAACCATACTTCAAGTCGCCCCTTATCGGACAGCCCATTGCTGCCATTTGCGCCCTTATCTGGTGGTGCCTTCCGGTTTTAAGGTCAATCTCGAGCAGGTAATACATTTCAGACTTCGCGATTAACCTGTATTCGAGAAATGCCTCTTTGGTATTTGCCACTGGCGAGTCATAACAATATGACTTATTTTGTTTTTCATTTCTCAGAAGATAATGGTGCAATATGCCCGATTCATTTCCCGGTTTATTTTTCACAATAGCCCAGTAGGCCTTCTTTAGCTCTCCTTTACTCAGCATTTTATTAAGGCGGGCAAGAGCTTTGGATGTTTTGGCAAACAGCACCACCCCGCTTACAGGCCTGTCAATGCGATGTGCAACACCTACAAAAACATTTCCCTGTTTGGTATACTTTTCTTTCAGATACTCTTTCAACCTGGCATCAAGGGGTATATCTCCGGTTTTGTCGCCTTGTACCAGGTCGCTGGTACTCTTATTTACTGCAATAATATGGTTATCTTCAAAAAGAATATTCATGCCATGAGATGGATTGATTGTAAAAACAAAATAAATGACCCGTAATCAAATTTTTAAACGAAAAGAAAACATTAGTATTGCTCTTTATCATTCGGGAAATCACCCTTTTTTATGTCGCTGATATAATTCTGCACAGCCCCTTTGATCTCTGCATAAAGATTATGGTACCTTCTTAAAAAACGGGGCGAAAACTCCTGGGTAATCCCAAGCATATCATGGAGTACGAGTACCTGGCCATCTGCATATTTGCCTGCCCCGATGCCGATGATAGGAATTTTCAGTTCTGCAGATACTTTTTTACAAAGCAGGGCTGGCACTTTTTCTAGTACAATACTGAAACATCCGGTTTCTTCAAGGATATGGGCGTCTTCGATAAGTTTTTCAGCTTCGGCCTTATCTTTGGCGCGCACCACGTAGGTACCGAATTTATGTATTGACTGTGGGGTAAGCCCCAGGTGGCCCATCACCGGTATACCTGCCGACAGGATACGTTCTACCGACTCGCGTATCTCTTTTCCCCCCTCAAGTTTAACCGCGCCGGCACCGGTTTCCTTCATAATCTTTATGGCAGAATTTAACGCTTCTTTTGAATTTCCCTGGTAGGTGCCAAATGGCAGGTCAACTACCACAAGCGCCCGTTTTACACCACGAACCACAGAAGAAGCGTGATAAATCATCTCATTAAGGGTTATTGGCAGTGTTGTTTCATAACCTGCCATAACATTCGAAGCAGAATCACCAACAAGTATTACATCTATGCCCGAATTGTCAATAATGCGGGCAAGCGAATAATCATATGCAGTAAGCATCGAAATTTTTTCACCGTGCAACTTCATGTTTTGTAATACATGGGTGGTGATTTTTGCAGGTTTCTCCTTTAATGAATCTGGCATGACGGGTATTTTAAAATTCAGGTGCAAAGTTTATAAATAAATTTAATAATAGGTATACCTAAGCATATTTTTATTCAGCCTCTTCAAACTGCCTTTTTGTCATAAATAAATGTCAAATCTTGCAGAAAAACATGATTATCTATGGTAAACATGACAAAAAACAAAAGTGGCACAATCATTGAAAAAAAATAAAAAACATAAAGTAAAAACAGAAATCATAAAAATATTCAAAGCATGGGTAAAATTATTGGAATAGATTTAGGCACAACAAATTCCTGCGTATCAGTAATGGAAGGAAATGAACCTGTTGTAATACCTAACAGCGAAGGAAAGAGAACGACCCCTTCTGTTGTGGCATTTGTAGAAAACGGAGAGCGCAAGGTAGGTGATCCTGCCAAGAGGCAGGCGATAACCAATCCTACCAAGACAGTTTTTTCTATTAAACGCTTTATGGGAGAAACCTACGACAAGGTTCAAAAAGAGATTAAAAGGGTTCCTTACAAAGTGGTCAAAGGCGACAATAACACCCCCAGGGTGGAGATTGATGATAGAAAATACACTCCCCAGGAAATATCGGCCATGATACTGCAGAAAATGAAAAAAACTGCCGAAGATTACCTCGGTCAGGAAGTTACCGATGCAGTAATTACTGTTCCGGCATATTTTAGCGATTCGCAAAGACAGGCTACAAAAGAAGCCGGGGAAATTGCCGGACTTAAAGTCCGCAGGATCATCAACGAGCCTACGGCTGCCTCTCTGGCATATGGGCTTGACAAAAAAAACAAAGACATTAAAATAGCGGTATTCGACCTTGGCGGCGGTACATTCGATATTTCAATCCTCGAACTTGGTGATGGTGTATTTGAGGTAAAATCTACCAATGGCGACACCCACCTTGGAGGAGATGATTTCGACCATGCGATTATTGACTGGCTGGCAGAAGAATTTATTAAAGATGAAGGTGTTGACCTTAGAAAAGACCCTATGGCAATGCAACGCCTGAAAGAAGCTGCGGAGAAAGCTAAGATTGAATTATCAAGTTCATCAACAACCGAAATTAACCTTCCGTACATTATGCCTGTAGACGGAATTCCAAAACATCTTGTAAAAAGTCTTACCAGGGCTAAATTTGAAAGCCTTGCCGACCAACTTATACAGGCAACGATGGAACCATGTCGCAAAGCTTTGAAAGACGCCGGGCTGAACACTTCGGACATTGACGAGGTGATACTCGTGGGAGGTTCAACCAGGATACCAGCGATACAGGATATCGTGGAGAAATTTTTCGGGAAAAAGCCTTCAAAAGGCGTTAACCCCGACGAAGTTGTTGCAGTAGGCGCTGCAATTCAGGGCGGAGTGCTCACCGGTGAAGTAAAAGATGTATTGTTGCTTGATGTCACCCCGCTTTCGCTTGGTATTGAAACGATGGGAGGTGTAATGACCAGGCTTATTGAGTCTAATACAACCATCCCTACCAAAAAAACCGAAACGTTTACTACGGCAGCAGACAACCAGCCTTCGGTTGAAATTCATATCCTGCAGGGTGAAAGGCCCATGGCAGGTGATAATAAAACCATCGGCAGGTTCCATCTCGATGGCATTCCACCTGCACCAAGGGGTATTCCGCAAATTGAGGTAACATTTGATATTGATGCCAACGGTATTTTGCACGTTTCAGCCAAAGACAAAGGAACAGGCAAACAGCAAAGCATAAGAATTGAGGCTTCAACCGGGCTTACCGATGCCGAAATCGAAAAAATGAAACAGGAAGCCAAATCGCACGAAGCCGACGACAAAGCCAAAAGGGAACGTATTGATAAGCTGAATGCGGCTGACAGCATGATATTCCAGACAGAAAAACAATTAAAAGAGTTCGGGGATAAATTGCCTGCAGATAAAAAAGCTCCAATAGAAAAAGCGCTTGAAGAACTCAAGACTGCATACAAAAATCAGGATATAAGTGCCATAGACAGCGCTACTGCAGAACTGAACAGCGTATGGCAGAAAGCCTCAGAAGAAATCTATAAGTCAAGCCAACAGGGAGCAGGCGCTCAGACCGAAGGCCAGCAAACCACTTCGAGCAACAATGGATCAGGATCAAAAGGTCCCAATGAAGAAGTAACCGATGTTGATTTTGAAGAAGTAAAATAAGTTTATAAATCAAACTAAAAAGATTATCCCTGGTCAGATCAGGAATCTCTTAATAATCATTAATTATGATAATTAAGAGATTCCTGTATGCCCTACTGGTATAACCGGGCTGGCTTTCGCAGGAATATTCGTTAAGAAGACTTCGCGATAGCAGCTTTAAATACAACCTATCCTATCCGGCTGTAGTGCTTCATAAACTGCATACGCTCGTATACAGCAGGGTTCGGAATGTTTTTATAGCTCATTTTACCTTTAAACTGGCCTATTGAAAAATAACCTTTGCTTTGCATCCAGTTTTCAAGATCGGTAAGCATGGTTGTGATGTAATCAATTCCGTTAAGGTATAGTGTGGAAACCACCTGAACTGCATCGGCGCCTGCCAGAAGTTGTTTAATCATAGTGTTGCCGTAATGTATACCGGTTGAGGCAGCAAGGCTGCACTTTACCTTGTCGCTCAAAAGGGCCATATACCTTAGAGGTTTGACATACTCATCGGGAGAGCTGAATTTGTTGGCGGCCATCACATAAAAGTAGTCAATATCGATATCGGGGCTGTAGAACCTGTTGAACAGCACCATACCGGCTACACCGGTTTCTGAAATATGCACCAGGGTATGGGCGAGGTTTGTAAAACAGTTTGAAAGCTTAACAGCTACAGGTATGGTAGATTTTTTTAGTACCTTATTGATAATGTTTATAGCAGTTTTTTCGAAATCTTTATCCCTGCTGTCGATGGGGTTTAGAAAAATATTCAGTTCGAGGGCATCTGCGCCTGCTGCCTGAATTTTATCGGTAAAATCAACCCATTCTGAGTCGGAAATACAGTTAATACTTGCAATAATGGGGATAAGTGTCTCTTTTTTAGCCTTTTTGATCAGGTCGAGATAGTTGTTTAATGTCTCCTGCTTTGTATGCAAATCAATATAATCGAGGGTTTCGGAGAGCTCTGTATAGATAAGGTCGCTCTTGGCCGCATCGTCGAGGTATTTTTTTACTTCGAGAAGTATTTCCTCCTCAAAAACAGATTTCAGCACTACGGCGGCTGCTCCGGCTGTTTCCATTTTTTTGATGTTTTCAACCGACGATGTTAATTCGCAACTACCCACGATGACAGGGTTCTTAAGCGTCAATCCCATATATTTGGTTGATAGGTCTGCCATAGCTTTAATATTTAAGGTTAAATTGCTGCTTTGGTTTTACTTTTAATATATTCGTGCATTCCGGCTGCGGCCTTTCTGCCATCGCCCATGGCGAGAATAACAGTAGCGCCGCCCCTAACGATGTCGCCCCCTGCAAAAAGTTCGGGCACCGATGATTGCATTGTTTCGGGATTAACCTCAATGGTGCCCCATTTGGTCATTTTAAGTCCCGGAAGACTTTGCGGGATAAGCGGGTTGGGAGATACCCCGATACTTACGATTACCTGGTCAACATCAACCTCATATTCCGAACCTTCAACCGGAAAGGGTTTTCTACGCCCTGATGCATCTGGTGCGCCCAGTTCCATTTTCTGCAGAACCATTTTGCATACATACCCGTTTTTGTCGGCAATATAGCGAACAGGGTTGTTGAGGTTAAGAAATTCGATTCCTTCTTCGCGTGCGTGGTGCAGTTCTTCAAGCCTTGCGGGCATCTCGTCGAAAGAACGGCGATAAACAATCATGGCACGTTCAGCCCCGAGACGTTTTGCAGTTCTCACCGAATCCATTGCCGTATTTCCACCGCCAATAACTGCAACTTTATTGCCGGGCGCCACCGGGGTATCATATTCAGGCTTTGCAGCCCCCATTAGGTTTATCCTTGTAAGGTATTCGTTAGATGAAAGAATACCTATGAAGTTTTCACCGGGAATATTCATGAAATTTGGCAATCCGGCGCCACTACCCACGAAAAAAGCTTCAAATCCTTCATCTTTCAGGTCTTCGAAAGAAACTGTCTTTCCAACCACAAAGTTCTTTACGAACTTAACACCCATTTTCTTCAGGTTGTCTATTTCAAAGTCAACGATTTCGTTTGGGAGCCTGAATTCGGGAATGCCGTATTTTAATACGCCACCCAGTTCGTGCAAAGCTTCAAATACAGTAACTTCATAGCCATACCCTGCGAGGTCTTTTGCGGCTGATAACCCGGCAGGGCCGGAGCCTATAACTGCCACTTTTGTTGATATCTTATCGGGTATACCGGGCACATAGGCAGTACCGGAGTTTCTTTCAAAATCAGCTGCAAACCGTTCAAGGTTACCGATTGCCACTGGTTTTTTGCCAAGTTTTTCGGTATAGAAACAACTTTTCTCGCACTGTACTTCCTGCGGGCATACACGGCCGCAAACTGCCGGCATCGCATTGGTTTCCTTGAGGGTACGTGCAGCATCCATAAAATTGCCGGCCTCTATGTGTTTAATGAATTCGGGGATGTTAATGCCTACAGGGCAACCGGTAATGCATGTAGGGTTTACGCAGTCGAGACAACGCTGTGCCTCAGCCACTGCCATCTCTTTGGTAAGGCCTGTGTTTACCTCCATATGCCCTGTGACCCTTTCAAGAGCGTCTACCTCCGGCATTTTCACCCTTTCTTTGTCTGTCCTCTCTTTGGCCTTTATTCCCTTTCTGAGATTAGCTCTCCATTCCGCTTCGCGAAGACTTTTCAGATATTCAGTATCAAAACCGCTCATACTATCTATTGTTAATCACTTCAAGATACCTGCTAAATGCTTCAACTTCCTGTTGCTTGTATGCCCCGAGGCGCATGAGGAGTTCATCGAAGTCAACCTCGTGGGCATCGAATTCGGGGCCGTCAACGCATACAAATTTGGTCTTGCCACCGATCGAAACCCTGCATGCGCCACACATTCCCGTTCCATCAACCATTATAGAGTTCAAACTTGCAATGGTGGGAATATTATATTTTTTAGTAAGCATACTTGTAAATTTCATCATAATGGCCGGGCCAATGGTAATGGCAAGATTTACTATCTCGCGGTTGATTACCTCTTCCATTCCGTTTGTCACGAGGCCTTTGGTACCATAGCTGCCGTCATCGGTCATAATAATCACTTCGTCGGAATGCTCCCTTATCTCTTTTTCGAGAATCAGCAGTTCTTTATTACGTGCTGCCAGCACCGTAATAATTCTGTTACCTGCATTATGCATGGCTTCGACAATAGGCAGCAACGGCGCTATACCAACGCCTCCTCCTGCGCACAATATGGTACCTGCCTGTTCTATTTTGGTGGCATGCCCAAGGGGGCCGACAAGGTCGGTTACTTCATCGCCTTCATTCATCATCGAGAGTTTATGGCTTGTAACCCCTACCCTTTGAATAATAAGTGTAATGGTGCCTTTCTCAGGATCGGCCTGCGAAATTGTAAGCGGTATGCGCTCGCCCTCTTTGCCAATCTTAACAATAACAAAGTGCCCTGCTTTTCGCTTCCTGGCAATTAGCGGAGCTTCGAGTTCAATTTTCACAACATTCTCAGAGAGAAACTCTTTCGTAACTATCTTGCTCATTTAACATCATTTTTCTACAAGCGCTGAAAATAGTCACTATTCTTCAGATAATAAAATAAAATTTTAAATTAAGTGTTTTCTTTAGGTAAATGACGTATTTTTTAAATTTTATAAGTACCGGGTATCCAGAGATTCAATGAAAACAATACTTTTGGCAATATTCAAAATGTATTGAAAGTACATGCATGCAGATAGGTATTATAAATAAACCGAACCTTTAGCTTGCCGTTTTAATTTTACTTTTCTGATTCTCCACAATTTTCTCGAGCATTTCGGTAGTGAGCGATTTAGGCCTTTCAAGCGGATAAAGTAAGGCCCTGTCCCAGATAATATTGGCACAAATACCGATAGACCTGCCAATGCCAAACAGCACAGTATAAAAATCGTATTTATCAACGCCATAGTGCCATTGAATAACACCTGACTGTGCATCAACGTTTGGCCACGGATTTTTTGCCTTGCCCTGTTCCTTTAAAATACCGGGAACGACCTTGTAGAGCATATCAACATACTTAAAAAGATGGTCGTCGGCAAGGTGCTTAAGACTAAACTCCCTTTGTATAAGGTAGCGTGGATCGGTTTTGCGCAAAACGGCATGACCAAAACCAGGAATTACCTGGCCTGAATTGAGGGTATCCCAGACAAATTGCCGCAGTTCATCTTCTGTGGGCATTTTGCCATCCATACGTGCATCGAGCTCTTGCAACCACCTGAGTACTTCCTGATTTGCAAGTCCGTGCAGGGGGCCCGCCAGGCCGTTGATCATGGCCGACATTGCAAGGTATATATCCGACAGCGAACTGGCCACGAGGTGACCGGTGTGGGCACTTACATTGCCGCTTTCGTGGTCGGCATGAATGATAAAGTGCATGCGCGAAACATCATCATATGGCTTGCCGATACCCATCATTCTGGCAAAATTACTGCCAAAATCAAGGTTGGGATCAGACTGTATGCGCTTACCATCGCGGTATAATTTTGCATAAATATAGGAACCAATTTCGGGCAGCTTGGCCAACAGGTTGAGGGCATCTTCGTAGGTAGGGTCCCAGTAATCTAATTTGTTCAACCCCGCCTGGTATTTTCGTGTAAAAAACGATTCACGGTGCATGGTAAGAATGGCGGTAGAAAAGATGGCCATTGGATGACTGCAGCATGGAAAAGCATCAATAACCTCATACACATAGCGGGGAAGTATCCTGCGTTTCCTGAACTCGTCGAGAGTGTCGGCAACTTCAGCCTCCGTAGGTATATCTCCGGTTAACAAAAGGTAAAAGACCCCTTCGACATATGGTATTTCAGACCCTTTTGGTTTAGGGAGTTTTTCAAATAATTCCGTAAGGGTATGACCACGGTATCTGATCCCCTCCTCCGGGTCGAGGTAAGAAATATCTGTTACAAGGCTTTTTAACCCTCGCATACCGCCTAACACTTTGCCAATGGTTACTTCATCTATTACCACATCTGAATATTTATCGAGCAGCTTTTGGGTGCGCGGACGCCATTCCTGAATCTTCTGGTATAGTTTTTCCTTTAGTTCGGCCATCTTGTTTAAATTATTTGTTTGATAGTTAAACACACCAGTAACCAACTTGTTTAATTTGAAATAAAAAAAAGGCTGTCTTCTTTGAGGACAGCCTTCAATAATATGCCAGTATTTACCTATTTTTCAGACCCATAAATTGCCAAGTCGCCAAGTTCTTCTTCGATACGCAGCAACTGGTTGTATTTTGCCATCCTGTCTGAGCGGCTCAGTGATCCGGTTTTTATCTGACCAGAATTTGTTGCAACGGCGATGTCAGCAATAGTTGAATCCTCGGTTTCTCCCGAGCGGTGAGATGTAACCGATGTATAACCTGCACGATGCGCCATTTCTATCGCATCGAGGGTTTCGGTTAGTGTTCCTATCTGGTTTACCTTTATCAGGATAGAATTGGCGCAGCCCATCTCAATGCCTTTTTTCAGGTATTCAACGTTCGTAACAAACACGTCATCGCCTACCAGCTGGCATTTGTCACTCATTTTATCTGTAAGTAGTTTCCATCCGTTCCAGTCATTTTCAGACATACCGTCTTCTATAGAGTCAATCGGATATTTGCTGATGAGTTCGGCAAGATAAGCAGTCTGTTCTTCAGATGATCGTACAGCGCCTTTTTCACCTTCAAACTTTTTATAATTATACTTTCCGTCTTCAAAAAATTCAGAAGCAGCACAGTCGAGCGCGATGGACACATCGCCGCCTTCTGATTTTCTTCCGGGTTTGTAACCAGCATCTTTAATGGCCTTAATGATAGATTCGAGTGCATCTTCGGTGCCATTGAGTTTTGGTGCAAAACCGCCCTCGTCGCCAACAGCCGTGCTAAGACCGCGTTCTTTCAGTACTTTTTTCAACGCATGAAATACTTCAGCGCCCATTCTCAGGCCTTCCCTAAAATTGGGAGCACCCACGGGGCGTATCATAAACTCCTGAAATGCAATGGGTGCATCTGAATGGGAACCTCCGTTGATAATATTCATCATGGGCACCGGAAGCACTTTTGCATTTATGCCGCCAATGTACCTGTACAAAGGCATATCGTGATATTGTGCAGCTGCTTTTGCCACAGCAAGCGAAACACCAAGGATGGCATTGGCGCCGAGTTTGCTTTTGGTCTTGGTACCATCAAGCTTAAGCATTTTATTATCAATGGCTACCTGATCAAGGGCATTCATGCCAATTATCTCTTTGCTTATGATCTTGTTCACATTGTCAACAGCTTTTAGCACCCCTTTGCCCAGGTAACGTTTTTTGTCACCATCTCTTAATTCAAGCGCCTCGTTTTCGCCAGTGGAAGCTCCGGATGGAACTGCTGCGGCACCAACAAAACCGCTGGCCAGGGTAACTTCAACCTCGATTGTAGGATTTCCGCGTGAATCGAGTATTTCGCGCGCATGAACATTGATTATTTGTCCCATAATTTTAATTTTAAATTTAAATTAATCTTTATAAAAAAATAAAAAGGGACAAAGAAGCGAATTCTTCATCCCTTTACAGATATTTAAATAATTACCATTACAATGGTTATTTTATTCCTTTTTCCCTTCTTCAGGGTTTTCATTAGTCGGTTCGTCATTACTACCTGATGCTTCGGGGGCTTCGGCAGCCTGTTCAGCTTCAGCAAGAGTTTCTGTGCCGGTTTCACCGGCAGGCTCAGCCTGCACTTCGGTATCTGTTACGGGAGCCTTGGCTTTTACCTTTTCTTCAGAGACGGCTTTCGGAGCCACAGCATTTTCGGCTTCATCTTTCTTCTTGCCCGAAGCTCTTCTCCTGCGTTTACCAGTCTTAGAAGCGGCATCAGATTTCGCCCCCAGCAGATTTTCGTTATAGTCTACCAGTTCAATATAGCACATATCTGCGCTATCGCCAGCACGGCTTCCTATTTTCAAAATTCTGGTGTAACCACCTGGTCTTTCCATAATTTTTGGAGAGACTTCTCTGAAAAGCTCAGTTACCGCATCGTTATTTTGCAGATAGCTAAAGACCACTCTTCGGGAGTGTGTTGAATCATCTTTTGATTTGGTTAACAATGGTTCAACATAAACGCGCAGCGCTTTGGCCTTGGAAACTGTTGTTTTAATTCTCTTGTGCATAATAAGCGATGTTGCCATATTGGCAAGCATGGCTTTTCTGTGACTGCTTGTTCTTCCTAAATGATTTACTTTCCTGTTGTGTCGCATCTCAATTCAATATTTTAATCCCTTCACAGGTTTCTGGTTGAGCAAAATTTTATTTATTCTTTATCGAGTTTGTACTTCGAAACCTCCATGCCAAATGACAGGTTCATACCTTCCAGCAACTCGTCAAGTTCGGTGAGAGATTTTTTACCGAAATTTCTAAATTTCAATAAATCGTTTTTGTTAAATTTAACAAGGTCACCGAGTGTTTCTACTTCAGCAGCTTTAAGACAATTAAGCGCTCTGACTGAAAGGTCGAGGTCAACCAGTTTGGTCTTGAGCAATTGTCTCATATGCAGAATTTCCTCATCAAACTCTTCATTGGTTGATGATTCGTTGGCATCGAGGGTAATCTTCTCATCTGAAAATAACATAAAGTGATAGATCAATATTTTAGCCGCTTCTTTTAATGCATCTTTAGGATGTATTGACCCGTCGGTTAAAATCTCAAAAACCAGTTTTTCGTAGTCGGTTTTTTGTTCCACCCTGTAGTTCTCAACCGAGAATTTCACATTTTTTATGGG
Organism: Bacteroidales bacterium; assembly: GCA_046485045.1. GTDB lineage: Bacteria > Bacteroidota > Bacteroidia > Bacteroidales > UBA10428 > JAFGPL01. The sequence goes on along the minus strand of JAWOHT010000052.1, from coordinate 42,376 downwards.
TGTAAAAATGGCGTCTATCGGAATTACTCCAAATTCTGCATCGAGGGGTTTGTTTTCCTCGGCAGGAACATAACCACGGCCTTTGTTAACAGTTATTTCGATGATAAACTCTACATCGGTTTCCATATGACAGATTTCAAGATTGGGGTTAAGCACCTCAAAACCACTGAGAAATCTGTTCAGGTCACCGGCTTTAAACACCTCCTGACCTGATATTTTAGCCATAATCCTTTCATCTCGTATATCCTCAATTAGTTTTTTGAACCTTATCTGTTTAAGGTTGAGGATAATTTCGGTTACATCTTCGATAACACCGGTAATAGTTGAGAATTCATGCTCAACGTTATCAATCTTGATAGTAGTTATAGCGTATCCCTCCAAAGATGACAGTAAGATTCTCCGAAGGGCATTACCAACAGTAATACCATAACCGGGTTCCAATGGACGAAATTCGAATTTACCGAATTTATTGTCCGATTCTATCATTATGACTTTATCGGGTTTCTGGAATGTTAAAATTGCCATAAAATTCAGTTATTATAATTATTTAGAATACAATTCAACTATAAGTTGTTCCTTAATATTTTCAGGAATATCATCACGTTCCGGTAAATTCAGCACCTTTCCTGCCATCTGGCTTAAGTCCCATTCCAGCCATGAAGAACTGGTTCTTCTTCCCGTTAATGATTCTGTGATCACCTCGAGTGATTTTGACCTTTCCCTAACGCCAACAATGTCGCCCGGGCGCAGGGTCATAGAAGGAATATTAACAACATCTCCGTTAACTGTGATATGCCTGTGTGTTACAAGCTGGCGTGCAGCCCTTCTTGATGGAGCAATACCAAGCCTGAACACAACATTGTCAAGCCTTGTCTCAAGAAGCTGCAAAAGAACAACCCCGGTAACCCCTTTAGTCCTCTGGGCTTTATCAAACAGGTTTTTAAACTGTTTTTCAAGAACCCCGTAGGTATATTTGGCTTTTTGTTTTTCTTTAAGCTGTAAACCGTATTCTGATAATTTTCTCCGTTTTTTGTTCATTCCGTGCTGTCCCGGAGGAAAATTTTTCTTTTCAAAATATTTATCAGCACCATAAATCGGATCCCCGAATTTTCTTGCAATTTTGGTAGTTGGTCCTGTGTATCTAGCCATTTATAATATATTTTATACTTATTAATTCAAGTTTGTAATTATACCCTTCTTCTAGCTGCCGGTCTGCATCCGTTATGAGGAAGCGGAGTAACATCAACAATTTCTGTTACTTCTATTCCTGAAGTGTGAATGGTCCTGATAGCAGATTCGCGACCGGCTCCGGGGCCTTTTACAAACACCTTTACTTTTCTTAAGCCGCTGTCGTAAGCCACCTTGGCACAATCGGCTGCAGCCATTTGTGCTGCATAAGGAGTATTTTTCTTAGAACCTTTAAATCCCATCTTTCCGGCCGATGCCCAGGATATAACCTGTCCCATGTTATTGGTAAGGGTTACAATAATATTATTGAAAGATGCATGTATATGCGCCTGACCTAAGGGATCAACTTTTACAATTTTCTTTTTTGATGTTCCTGCTTTTTTTGCCATAGCTCAATTCTTATTTGGTAGCTTTCTTTTTATTTGCAACTGTTTTTTTCCTTCCTTTCCTGGTGCGGGCATTATTTTTTGTACTCTGTCCGCGAACAGGAAGCCCGATACGATGCCTTACACCCCTGTAACAACCGATGTCCATCATTCGTTTAACATTTAACTGTACCTGGGAACGAAGTTCTCCTTCGACCTTCAGGCCTTCGTTAATTATTTTCCTTATCATGCTGATTTGGTCGTCTGTCCAGTCTTTGACCTTGATATCACGGTCTATGCCGGCTTTCTCAAGTATCTTCTGGGCAGTGCTGCGGCCAACACCGAAAATGTATGTCAGGCCTATCTCTCCTCGTTTGTTTTTTGGTAAATCAACACCAACAATTCGTGCCATAGATAAATTTGTTTAAATGTTTTTTCAGATTATTAATTTTTATGCACCCTGTCTCTGTTTAAACTTAGGGTTCTTTTTGTTGATTACGTAAAGTCGTCCTTTTCTGCGAACTATTTTACAATCTGAACTTCTTTTTTTTACAGATGCCCTTACTTTCATGTCGAGTAAATGTTTCTTATTTATACCTAAAAGTTATTCTTCCTTTTGTAAGATCATATGGCGACATTTCTATTCTCACTTTGTCACCAGGTAAGATCTTAATATAATGCATTCTCATTTTTCCAGAGATATGCGCTGTAATAATATGTCCGTTTTCCAGTTCTACCCTGAACATGGCATTGGACAATGCTTCTCTTATGACCCCGTCCTGTTCAATCGAAGGTTGTTTTGACATTATATAGTTATTTGTAATGCAAATAATCATTTTCTATTTCTGCCTGCTCGATAAACCGGAACGTAGACAGTATGTCTGCTTGTCCCTTACCGATGGCCACGGCATGTTCGAAATGGGCCGAAGGTTTATTATCGGCAGTTCTTATTGTCCATCCGTCTTTTTCCTGAACAATTTCTTTGCGCCCGAGGTTAATCATCGGTTCGATGCAAATCACCATGCCCTTTTTTAGCATAATTCCTTTTCCGAGGCTGCCATAATTGGGTACTTCAGGTGATTCGTGCAGGTTTTTGCCTAATCCGTGGCCTACCATTTCGCGTACCACAGAAAAACCGCTTTGCTCACAATGGTTCTGAACAGCATTCCCCAGATCACCAAGTCTTTTACCTTCAATAGCCATTTCGATCCCTTTATACAGAGCCTCTTTTGTTACCCTCAGCAATTCTGCGACTCTTTCGTTAATATCACCTATTGCGAAGGTATAGGCGCTATCGCCATAATAACTGTTAAGAATTACCCCGCAATCAATAGAAACGATGTCTCCTTCTTTCAGCCTGCATTCTGATGGTATACCGTGAACAACCTGACTGTTAATCGAAGTACACAGCGTTTTCGGATATCCCTTATAATGTAGGAACCCGGGAATACCGCCATGATCACGAATATATTCCTCGGCCAGTTTGTCGAGGCTTTTGGTTGAGACTCCTGGTTTTATTTCTCTGGCTACAGTAGCCAGGGTATTGGAAACCAGTAAATTGCTTTGTCTTAGCAGTTCAATCTCTTCCTCTGTTTTTATAAGAATCATCAAAGAACGTATTAAGGGATTAAATAGCCGAAGCTACACCACCGGCCCTTCCCTTTATTCTTCCGGATTTCATTAACCCGTCATAATGTCTCATTAACAGGTGGCTTTCTATCTGCTGCAGGGTGTCTAAAATAACACCAACCATAATAAGCAGTGAAGTACCACCATAAAAATATGCAAAGCCGGTTGAAATGTTGGCCATCATAGCAAACGCCGGCAAGATAGCAACTATTGCAAGGAAAAGCGATCCTGGCAGGGTAATTCTCGACATAATGGTATCGAGAAACTCTGCAGTTTTTCTCCCCGGTTTTATACCGGGTATGAATCCGCCATTTTTTTTCATATCTTCTGCCATTTGATTAGGATTAATGGTAATAGCAGTATAAAAATATGTAAAAAGAACAATCAGGAGAGCGCTGGTAAAATTATACCAAAATCCTGTAGGATTGGCAAATGCAGCGATAAATCCAGAGGCATTCTCACTCATTGCAGCTTTTTGTGCAAAGGTGAGTGGCAGCATCACGATAGCCTGTGCAAAAATAATAGGCATAACACCCGCGGCATTTACTTTAAGCGGAATATATTGCCTAACTCCCCCGTATTGCTTGTTCCCTACAATTCGTTTGGCATACTGCACAGGGATACGCCTTGTACCCTGTACCAACAGGATGCTTATTACAAATACCAGGAACAAAAATACAATTTCTACCAGGAACATTACAAGTCCACCGCCAGATTTTTCAAGTCTGGAAGTAAGTTCGGTAAGGATGGCAAACGGGAAATTTGCGATAATACCTATCATAATTATCAGAGAGATGCCGTTTCCGATTCCTTTATCGGTTATTCTTTCACCAAGCCACATGACAAACATTGTACCTGAGGTTAGAATGACTACAGAAAAGAATATTCTCCAGACAGGGTCAAGTGAAACAACCCAGGCGTTTGCAGGAATAATGCTAAGGTAACTGGGAGCCTGAATGAGCAGGATAATAATTGTAAGATACCTTGTTATCTGGTTTATCCTTCTTCTTCCGCTTTCACCTTCTTTCTGAAGCCGCTGGAAGTAAGGCACGGCAATACCTAAGAGTTGCACCACGATCGAAGCCGAAATGTATGGCATGATACCAAGTGCAAAAACCGAAGCTCTTGCAAATGCACCGCCTGAGAACATATCAAGGATACCAAGTACCCCCTGGGTCTGGATATCCAGCAGATTAGGGTCAACGGTGGGCAAAACAACGTGTGAGCCAAGACGATAGATCAGAAGGATAAAAAAGGTATAGATTATCCTTGATCGTAATTCCTCGATCTTGTAAATGTTTTTTAAGGTTTCAATGAGAGCTTTCATTCAATTAGATTTTTGTGGCAGTTCCCTGAATTGCTTCAATGGCACTTTGTGCAGATTTTGAAAAAGCATGTGCTTTAACATCCAGCTTTGAGGAAAGTTTGCCATTTCCCAATATTTTAATCAAATCCCTTTTTGAGGCCAAACCAGCTTCTACAATTGTATCAACAGTAATAGAAGACAATTTTATTTTATCTGCAAGTTCCTGAATAGTACTTAGGTTTATACCTTTGTATTCTTTTCTGTTGATATTTTTAAAACCAAATTTTGGAACTCTTCTCTGCAAAGGCATCTGACCGCCTTCGAAACCGATCTTGGTTTTATAACCAGAACGCTGTTTTGCACCTTTATGGCCTCTTGTAGAGGTACCGCCTTTACCGGAGCCCTGGCCTCTTCCTTTTCTTTTGCTGGTTTTAACCGATCCCTTTGCAGGTTTTAATACACTTAAGTCCATGTTTACTATATTATGCAATTTTATATATCTTGTACTGAAATCAAATGTTCAACTTTTCTTACCATACCGAGTATCTGGGGAGTTGCTTCCACCTCGACCGAAGAGTTCATTTTACCCAGTCCGAGGGCTTCGATGGTCCTCTTCTGTCTTTCGGTACCATTGATCTTACTTTTTGTATATGTAATTCTTATTTTAGCCATCTCATTGATTCTTTAACTGGTTACCCATTAAAAACTTTTGTAAGGTTAACACCACGCTGTTGTGCTACTGTGAATGCATCCCTGAGTTCGAGCAATGCCTTGAAGGTAGCTTTCACCAGGTTGTGCGGGTTTGAAGAACCTTTTGATTTTGCCAGTACGTCTTTTATACCAACACTTTCGAGCACTGCACGCATAGCGCCACCGGCCTTAACCCCTGTACCGCCAGATGCAGGTTTCAGAAAGACTTGTGCCCCGCCGAATTTTGCTATCTGTTCATGAGGTATGGTACCATGTATTACAGGAACCTTAATCAGGTTTTTCTTGGCATCTTCCACCCCCTTGGCGATGGCTGTGGTTACTTCGTTGGCCTTACCGAGACCGTACCCTACGATACCGTCTTCGTTTCCTACCACCACAATAGCTGAGAAACTGAATGTCCTTCCGCCCTTGGTAACCTTGGTAACCCTCTGTATACTAACCAAACGATCTTTAAGGTCGAGGTCTATTGTTTTTACTTTTCTTATTGTTGTAGTTGACATAGTTTGTTAAAATTTTAAACCCGCTTCTCTGGCAGCCTCAGCCAACGCTTTAACACGCCCGTGATAGAGGTAACCGTTACGGTCATAAACCACATTTGTAATTCCTGCTTCTTTTGATTTCTCGGCTGCCAGTTTTCCAACAAGTTTTGCCTGTTCGGACTTGTTCATGTCTTTCTTTGCAGCAATATCCTTATCGAGCGAAGAAACCGACAATAAGGTTTTGTTCGCGAGGTCGTCAATAAACTGTACATAAATCTGTTTATTGCTTCTGAAAATAGTCATTCTGGGACGCTCATTCGTGCCGGAAATTTCTTTTCTGATCCGATGTTTTATACGTATTCTTCTTTCTTGTACTGTCAGTGCCATTTTAATAATATTTTAAACGTTATGCACTTGCAGATTTACCAGCTTTCTTCCTGATCTGTTCACCAACAAACCTGATACCTTTGCCTTTGTATGGTTCGGGTTTTCTCAGTGAGCGGATTTTTGCCGCTACCTGTCCGATAAGCTGTTTGTCTGCGCTGGTTAATGTGATAACCGGGTTGCTGCGCTTTTCGGTTTTTGCTTCAACTTTTACCTCTTTGGGCATATGAAAATGTATATCATGTGAATACCCCAGGCTTAGTTCAAGCACTTCTCCTTTAACCTCAGCCTTATAGCCTACACCCACCAGCTCCTGCTTTATTGTAAAACCAGTTGTTACACCAGTAACCATATTGTTTATGAGTGCCCTGTATAATCCGTGCATGGCGCGGTGCCTTTTTTGCTCGGTAGGTCTCTGTATCAATATCTGGTTTTCTTTTATTTCTACCATGATATCCCTGTCAACCTTGTATGACAGCTCTCCGTTTGGGCCTTTTACTATTACTGTGTTATCTGTATTTACAGTAATGGTAACGCCTTGCGGAATATTAATGGGTAGTTTTCCTATTCGTGACATTTATGCTTCCTCCGATTTAATAAACATAACATAAAACTTCACCGCCTACATTCTGCAACCTGGCTTCTTTATCGGTCATTACACCCTTTGATGTTGACATTATCGCGATCCCAAGCCCGTTAAGTACCCTGGGAACTTTTGTACTGTCAACATATTTTCTTAAACCGGGTTTGCTTATTCTCTCCAATGACTTGATAGCAGGCTGTTTTGATTCCGGGTGATATTTCAGGGCTATTTTTATTTTTCCCTGTACTTTACTATCTTCAAATTTAAAATTCAGAATATACCCTTTATCAAAAAGAATCCTGGTAATATCTTTCTTCAGATTTGAAGCCGGTATTTCCACAACCTTATGTTTAGCCATTATGGCATTTCTGATTCTGGTCAGATAATCTGAAATTGGGTCTGTCATATTATACTATTTATCTTAAATTAATTACCAACTTGCTTTTTTTACTCCCGGAATCAATCCTTGTGAGGCCATCTCCCTGAAACAAATCCTGCTGATGCCGAATTGTCTGATATAACCTTTTGGCCTTCCGGTAAGCTTACACCTGTTATGCAACCTTATAGGGTTAGAGTTTCGCGGAATTCTGCTAAGGGCCTGATAATCGCCCATTTCTTTAAGTTTTGCCCTTTTGGCAGCATATCGTGCTACAAGCTTTGCCCTTTTAACTTCGCGGGCCTTCATTGATTCTTTTGCCATATTAGTTTCTTTTGATATTTTTAAAAGGTAACCCGAATTCCCGCAACAGGGCAAATCCTTCTTCGTCGGTTTCTGCAGTGGTGACAAAGGTTATCTCCATTCCAAGTATTTTATTTATTTTGTCAATATCAATCTCGGGAAAAATAATCTGCTCAGTTATACCGAGGGTATAATTTCCTCTTCCGTCGAGCTTGCTGTTAATCCCTTTAAAATCACGTATTCTTGGCAATGCTACACTTATAAGCCTTTCAAGAAATTCGTACATGTTGTTTTTCCTAAGCGTTACCTTCACGCCAATAGGCATTTTTCGGCGAAGCTTGAAATTTGAGATGTCTTTTTTCGACATGGTCTGAATTGCCTTTTGTCCTGCAATCATGCTCAACTCCTGCTGTGCTAAGTCAACGAGCTTTTTATCGGCTACGGCCTGGCCAACTCCCTGGTTGATGATTATTTTTTCAAGCCTGGGAACCTGCATGCTCGTTTTATAACCAAATTCTTTGGTTAAAGCAGGAACAATCTCGTCTTTATACTTAGACTTTAAATTAGGTATGTAAGCCATTACTTAATTTCCTCCCCAGATTTTTTTGAATATCTAACTAAAACATTTTCACTGTTGAGTTTCCTACCAATTCGTGTAGGGCTGCCGGTTTTCGGGTCGAGAAGAAGGAGGTTTGAGATATGCACCGGGGCTTCTTTTTTTATAATACCACCCTGGGGGGCTTTTGCATTGGGCTTGGTATGCTTCGATACCAGGTTGATGCCTTCTACAATTGCTTTGTTATTTTTCTTAATCACCTCAAGCACTCGGCCTTTCTGACCTTTGTATTCACCGGTGTTAACGTACACAGTGTCACCCTTTTTTATGTGTAATTTCTTCTGCATTGATTTAAATTTATTTATAACACTTCAGGTGCCAGTGAAACAATTTTCATATACTTCTCCCTCAATTCCCTTGCAACAGGCCCGAAAATACGGGTACCTCTCAGTTCATCGGCATTGTTTAGCAGCACACATGCATTGTCATCAAACCTTATATAAGAACCGTCCGACCTTCTGATTTCTTTCTTGGTTCTTACGACAACAGCCTTGCTTACGGTACCTTTTTTTACTTCTCCCGATGGGATTGCACTTTTGACCGTAACAACCACTTTATCGCCAATTCTTGCATAGCGTTTTCCTGTTCCACCCAGGACCCTGATACAGAGAACCTCTTTGGCTCCGCTGTTATCGGCAACTGTTAATCTGCTTTCCTGCTGTATCATGACTATTTAGCTCTTTCTATAATTTCAACCAATCTCCAACATTTATTTTTGCTCAAAGGCCGGGTTTCGCTAATGCGAACCAGGTCTCCAACGTTGCATTCATTTTTATCATCCTGGGCCATAAATTTGGAGGTCTTGTTCACAAATTTTCCGTAAATGGGGTGTTTCATTTTGCGTTTCTCAGCAACCACGATAGATTTGTCCATTCCGCTGCTGACAACGATCCCAATCCTTTCTTTTCTAAGATTACGTTTTTCCATTTATCTTCTATTAGCTTTGTTGCAAATTTTCTTGTCCCTGTTTTTCTTTCAGGATTGTTTTAAGCCTTGCAAGATTTTTCCTTGATTCTTTGATCTTCATCGGATTGTCGAGCGGCGAAATGGCATGATTGAGTTTCTGTTTGAGAAGAAAACCCTCTTCATTTTCTATTCTCTCAACGATCTCTTTTAATGTTAGTTCTCTTATTTCCTGAGATTTCATTACTACCTTTATTAAATTTCAACATAATCGTGTCGTACAACAAACTTGGTTGTAACCGGCAGTTTTTGTGCACCAAGGCGAAGCGCTTCCTTTGCTGTTTCGAAAGGTACTCCTTCGATCTCAATGAGTATCCGTCCCGGGGTGACTGGTGCCACAAACCCTTCTGGAGCTCCTTTTCCTTTACCCATACGCACTTCGGCAGGTTTCTTGGTGATCGGTTTATCCGGAAATATCCTGATCCATATCTGTCCTTCACGTTTCATATAACGTGTAACTGCCTGACGTGCTGCTTCTATCTGCCTGCCTGTAATCCAGCTTTCTTCAAGTGTTTTTATCCCGAATGAACCGAATGCCAACTGGTTTCCCCTTTGCGCATTTCCTTTCATGCGGCCTTTCTGCTGTCTCCTGTATTTTGACTTTTTTGGTTGTAACATCGCTAATAATCAATTGCTTTGTTAATAATCCTTATTTTCTTTTTTTTCTGAACCCGGCCTTTGCCTTCTGTGTTTTTGCCTCTAAGTTGGGCGAGAGGTCACGTTTGCCATATACTTCTCCTTTGCAAATCCAGACTTTAACTCCAATGAGACCAACTTTTGTAAGCGCTTCGGCCAGGGCAAAATCAATATCGCTTCTGAAAGTGTGTAACGGGGTTCGCCCTTCCTTGTACATTTCAGACCTTGCCATTTCAGCTCCACCGAGCCTGCCTGATATCATTACCTTGATTCCCTCTGCACCCATTCGCATGGTTGCGGCCATGGCCATTTTGATGGCCCTGCGGTAAGAAACCTTTCCTTCGATCTGACGTGCAATATTGCTTCCAACAATGGTAGCATCAAGTTCGGGTCTTTTAACTTCAAAAATGTTAATCTGCACCTCTTTGCTGGTTATTTTCTTCAATTCTTCCTTAAGTTTGTCAACTTCCTGCCCACCTTTACCAATGATAATACCCGGACGGGCAGTGTTAACGGTTACGGTGATGAGCTTGAGGGTACGCTCGATAACAATTTTTGAAATGCTTGCCTTGGCAAGACGGGCATTCAGGTATTTTCTTATCTTGAAATCTTCGATAAGTTTCTCAGAATAATTATTCCCGCCATACCAGTTGGAATCCCAACCTTTGATGATTCCTAACCTGTTACTGATAGGATTAGCTTTTTGTCCCATTAATTATTTTGTTTGACTTTCAGTTACTTCTTTTAAATTATCTATAACCACGGTTACATGGTTTGAGCGTTTCCTGATCCGGTAAGCCCTTCCCTGCGGCGCTGGGCGTAATCTTTTGAGTGATCTGCCCTGATCAACAAAAACCTCTTTTACAAACAGTTTGTTATCTTCAATACGGATGTTTTCATTTTTTTTCTGCCAGTTAGACACGGCAGAAAGCACAAGTTTTGCCATCCGTTTTGAAGCCTCTTTGGTGCTGAATTTCAACATATCAATAGCACGGTTTACCTCCATGCCCCTGATCATATCAGCCACCAGCCTCATTTTGCGAGGTGAAGTAGGACAGTTTCTTAAAACTGCCTTGAATTGTTCTTTCCTTTCCGCTTTGGCCTCTTCAGCTTTTAATCTTTTTCTGGCACCCATTTTCTATTGCTTTATTGGATATACTATATCATTTATCGTTGTTTACCTGCATGACCCCTGAAAATCCTGGTCGGAGAAAATTCTCCAAGCTTATGTCCTACCATGTTTTCTGTAACATATACCGGGATGAACTTGTTGCCATTATGCACTGCGATTGTATGCCCTACAAAATCAGGCGATATTTCAGACCTGCGCGACCACGTTTTGATCACAGTCTTTTTGCTGGTTTTATTCAACTCGAGAACACGTTTCTCAAGCTTAAAATCTATAAAAGGTCCTTTTTTAACTGATCTGCTCATAGTTATTTAATCTTTTACTTTCTCTTTTCAACTATGTATTTATTTGATAGTTTTTTCTTCGATCTGGTCTTGTACCCTTTGGCAGGAATACCTTTTCTTGACCTTGGGTGCCCGCCGGAAGCACGTCCTTCGCCACCACCCATCGGGTGATCTACCGGGTTCATGACAACGCCCCTGTTTCGCGGCCTTCTGCCAAGCCATCTGGTACGACCTGCTTTGCCTGATTTTTCAATACTGTGGTCTGAATTAGATACTGTTCCAACAGTTGCTCTGCAAGTGATGAGCACCATTCTTGACTCACCCGAAGGTAATTTAATAATGGCATATTTACCATCACGGGAAGTTAACTGTGCGTATGAACCAGCGCTTCTTGCCAGCACGCCACCCTGACCCGGCCTCAGTTCGATGTTATGAACAAGTGTGCCAAGGGGCATTTCTGAAAGTGACATGCAATTGCCTATTTCAGGGGCAATTCCGCTGCCCGACCGCACAACTTGTCCCTCTTTTAAACCGTGAGGGGCAATGATGTATCTTTTTTCTCCGTCTTCGTATATCAACAATGCGATGCGGGCTGTACGGTTCGGATCGTACTCAATAGATTTCACTGTTGCAGCCACTCCATCTTTGTTTCGATGAAAATCAATAAGCCGGTACTGACGTTTATGACCACCACCGATATACCTCATGGTCATTTTTCCGGTATTGTTTCTTCCTCCGGTTCGTTTCAACGGTTGCAGCAACGACCTTTCCGGTGTTGAAGTTGTAATCTCATCAAATGTTGATATTACCTTGTGTCTCTGACCTGGTGTTACAGGTTTTAATTTTCTTACAGCCATGATTTATTAGATATTGCTATAAAAATCAATTGAATCGCCTACTATTAATGTTACAATTGCCTTTTTGTAATTGTTTGTCCTGCCGGAAATAGCTCCTGCCTTTGTAAACCTTGATTTACGTTTGCCGGCATACCTCATGGTATTAACAGAGGACACCGTTACACCGTAAAGACCTTCAACAGCTTTCCTTATCTGCAGCTTGTTGGCTCGTTTTTCTACGACAAAACCATATCTGTTGAGGCTTTCGGCCTGGGCATTTATTTTTTCCGTTACGATGGGTTTTACCAAAATATTCATCTTCGATATTAATTAAGCATGTTTTGTAAAACTTCGAGCGAACTCTCTATAAAAACGAGAGAAGAGCAGTTCATGATGTCGTAAGTTGTTAACTCTGAAATTGTTATAACCTTCGAACCGGTTAAATTTCGGGAGGACAAATATATATTTTTATTTGGTTGATTTAAAATAATCAACGATTTTTTATCCTGAATTTTAAGATTATTAAGGATACCTGCATATTCTTTTGTTTTCGGCGCATCGAGTGAGAAATCCTCAACAACTTTAATACATTCATTTTTAGCTTTATAAGCAAGTGCCGATTTACGGGCTAGTTGTTTAACCTTCTTATTAAGCTTAAATGAATAATCCCTGGGCTGCGGGCCAAAAATACGTCCTCCGCCCCTGAACACAGGAGATTTTATACTGCCTGCGCGTGCAGTACCTGTTCCCTTTTGTCTTTTAATCTTTCTTGTACTACCGATAATTTCCCATTTCTCTTTCGATTTGTGCGTTCCCTGTCGTTTGTTGGCCAGGTATTGCTTTACATCGAGGTAAATGGCATGATCATTTGGTTCAATCCCAAAGATAGTATCCTTAAGTTCTATTTCTTTGCCGGTTTCCTCACCCGTGATATTCAATACTTTTAATTTCATTCTCGTTCAGTATTATTAAATTCTGTCAGGACTTTCTATTACAACATATGAACCTATTGAACCCGGTACCGAACCTTTAAGCAGTATGGTGTTGGTTTCGGGAATTATCTTCACAATTTTAAGGTTGAGTACTTTTACTGCATTGTTTCCGGTATGGCCTGCCATTCTCATTCCTTTGAATACTCTTGAAGGAAAAGATGATGCCCCGATTGAACCAGGATGCCGGCTCCTGTTATGCTGACCGTGGGTAGAATCGTTAACACCAGAAAAACCATGTCTTTTAACAACCCCCTGAAATCCTTTTCCTTTTGAAGTGGCAGTTACGTCAAGCCAGATATCGTTTATAAAATATTCAACAGTTATAACATCTCCGGGCTTCCAATGTTTGATAAAACCCTTCAGTTCAACAAGTTTCTTTTTTGGAGTGGTAGCTGACTTTTTAAAATGCCCCAGCATAGCCTTTGTCGTTTTACGCTCTTTCTTTTCGTCGTATGCAAGCTGAATGGCATTGTACCCATCGGTTTCTACAGTTTTAACCTGTGTAACCACACACGGACCGGCCTCAAGAACGGTACATGGTATGTTTACACCGTTTTCATCAAATACCGAGGTCATTCCCACCTTTTTTCCTATTAATCCAGGCATTTCTTTAAGTTATTAATGTTATACTTTAATTTCAACCTCAACCCCACTGGGTAATTCCAATTTCATCAGTGCATCAATGGTTTTGGGCGTTGAACTGTATATATCCAGCAATCTTTTATAAGAAGAAAGCTGAAACTGTTCTCTTGATTTTTTGTTTACAAATGTCGAACGCAATACTGTAAACACCCGTTTATGTGTTGGCAGGGGAATAGGCCCGCTTACCACGGCACCGGTAGATTTTACAGTTTTTACGATTTTCTCGGCCGATTTATCAACCAGGTTATGATCGTAAGACTTTAATTTGATTCTGATTTTTTGGCTCATTATCTTAAGCTATATATTATTATACTAATGCTTTAGTTCCCTGAATTTTTTCTATCACCTGTTTTGAAATTTCAGCAGGTACCTCTTCAAAATGCGAAAATTCCATAGTAGAAGTAGCCCTGCCCGATGAGATTGTACGTAATGTCGTAACATAACCAAACTGTTCGGCAAGGGGTACTTTTGCTTTAATTACCCTTCCTCCTGCCTTGCTTTCCATTCCTTCTACCTGGCCCCTGCGCTTGTTGAAATCGGCTATGATATCGCCCATATAATCTGCGGGTGTTACCACCTCAACCGACATGACTGGCTCAAGCAATACGTTCTTTGTTTTTTTCAAAGCATGCCTGAAGGCATGTTTGGCGGCTATCTCAAATGACAGTGAATCTGAGTCAACAGGATGATAAGAACCGTCTAATAATACAACTTTAAGGTTATCTACCGGGAATCCTGCAAGCACACCGTTGCGCATGGCCTCCCTGAATCCTTTTTCAATAGAAGGAATATATTCCCTGGGAATATTCCCCCCTTTTATCTGATCAACAAATTGTAATCCTTTAATTCCATCATCGGCAGGTGAAATTTCGACCTGTATATCAGCATATTTACCACGTCCACCAGTTTGTTTTTTAAACAATTCTCGATGATGAACCATACCTGTAACAGCTTCTTTGTATGAAACCTGAGGTGCCCCCTGGTTGCAGTCAATCTTGAATTCTCTGCGGAGACGGTCGAGCAGTATTTCAAGGTGAAGTTCACCCATACCGTTTATGATCGTCTGTCCTGTTTCTGTATCGGTGTTAACCCTGAATGTAGGATCTTCTTCAGCAAGTTTATTTAAAGCAATACCAAGTTTATCCATATCGGCCTGTGTTTTTGGTTCGATGGCGATACCGATAACCGGTTGCGGAAATGTCATAGATTCGAGGTAGATAGGTTTTTTGATGTCGCAAAGCGTGTCGCCTGTGTAAAGGTTTTTCAATCCTACGGCAGCACATATATCTCCGGCATCAACCCTGTCACGCGGAATTTGCTTATTCGCGTGCATCTGGTACAACCTGTTTATCCTCTCTTTTTTGCCTGTACGCGGATTCATCACCATCATACCCGATTCGATACAGCCTGAATAGATTCTTAAAAAGGCCAGCCTTCCGACAAATGGATCTGTAGCAATTTTAAACGCGAGTGCCGAAAAAGAAGCATTGCTGTCGGGTTCCCTCTCAATTTCCTCGTCGTTATCGGGATTTTTTCCTTTAACAGAACCAATGTCTAATGGACTTGGCAACAGTCCGCATATGCCATCAAGCAAACGCTGAATACCTTTATTTTTAAAGGATGCGCCGCAGAATACCGGCACAATGGTACGGTTGATAACCGCTTTGCGTGTGGCGGCCAAAAATTCTTCAACTGTAATTGATTCACGATCTTCGAAAAACCTCTCGAGCAGATCATCATCAGACTCACAAACGGCCTCGACGAGTTTTTCGCGCCACTCTTCTGTTAATTCGATTAAATCTTCAGGTATCTCTGCGTAATCATAGCGCATGCCAAGTTTTTCATCTTCTTTCCAGACAATGGCTTTACGTTGTATAAGATCAATTACGCCGAGGAAATTTTCTTCAGAACCGATGGGTATTTGCATTGGTACCGGTAATGCCCCCAGTTTTTCTTTTATCTGGCTTACAACACCGAAGAAATCAGCGCCTACCCTGTCCATTTTATTAATAAAAGCAATGCGGGGCACATTATATTTATCTGCCTGCCTCCATACTGTTTCAGACTGAGGTTCAACACCGCCAACAGCACAAAAAACTGCAACTGCACCATCGAGAACACGCAATGAACGTTCTACTTCAACAGTAAAATCAACATGTCCCGGGGTATCAATGATGTTAATCTTATATTTATTATCGTTGTATGTCCAAAAAGTTGTGGTTGCTGCGGAAGTAATTGTGATCCCTCTTTCTTGTTCCTGCACCATCCAGTCCATCGTGGCTGAGCCATCGTGCACTTCACCCATACGGTGCGTAATGCCTGTATAAAAGAGGATGCGCTCGGTAGTTGTGGTCTTACCGGCGTCAATATGGGCCATTACCCCAATATTTCTGGTATAATTTAAATCAAAACTCATTACACTAATTATCAGCTAGCTACTATAATATAATATCCCAAATGTCAAATACCCTGCTTAAAAACGAAAATGTGCAAACGCCTTGTTTGCTTCCGCCATCTTGTGAGTATCTTCTTTCTTTTTAAATGCCCCTCCTTCGTTGTTGAAAGCTGCAAGAATTTCTGCTGCAAGCTTATCGCACATAGACTTACCTGCCCTTTTGCGTGAAAACATGATTAAATTCTTCATGCTGATTGCAACCCTTCTGTCGGGCCTTATTTCGGTGGGAACCTGAAATGTTGCTCCACCAACCCTGCGGCTTTTTACCTCTACCTGAGGGGTAATATTTTCAAGCGCCCTTTTCCAGATATCCAATGATGAAACTTCAATATCTTTAGACTTCGATTCTACTATCTCAAGGGCATCATAAAAAACCTTTAATGCTACCGATTTCTTTCCCTGTAACATTAAGTTGTTCACAAACCTTGTGACAAGCTGATCGTTGAATTTCGGATCAGGCAATATAATACGTTTCTTTGGTTTTGTCTTTCTCATTTTGGTTCAGAATGTATTATTTTTTTGGACGCTTGGTTCCATATTTGGATCTTCTTTGTGTTCTGCCTTCAACACCGGAGGTATCCAATGCACCCCTGATGATGTGGTACCTTACACCGGGCAGGTCTTTTACCCTGCCTCCCCTGATAAGCACGATTGAGTGCTCCTGAAGGTTGTGCCCTTCTCCGGGGATATAAGCATTTACCTCTTTACCGTGTGTAAGCCTAACACGCGCTACCTTACGCATAGCAGAATTCGGTTTCTTAGGTGTAGTTGTATAAACCCTAACGCATACACCCCTTTTCTGTGGACAAGAATCAAGAGCCGGAGATTTACTTTTCGAAACAATTTTCGATCTTCCTTTTCTTACTAATTGTTGTATTGTCGGCATTTTCTGACTATAAATTTTTCGTAATTTGGTTTGCAAAGGTAGATTATTTTTTTTTAAAAACAATACATAGCTAAAATAATTTTTATGATTTTTGATGATTCTGATAATCTCCCGATCACACTTCATTTTATTTAACGAAACATTTTAAACCAAAGCTGCCATTCCTTAAAAATAATATAGTAAACTTCTGACAGAAGTACAGATTTCTATACTTATAACATTGATTTTCATACTATTTTCTAAATTATGGGGAATCAGTGGTTTAATCTTGCTTCTAATTAAAAAATTATTATTTTTGCAAGTCTTTGAAATAGGGCAGATATCTTAAAGTATTATAATATAAACACATCTAAATAACATGAAGACTTATTCTACAGAACAGATAAAGAATATTCTTTTGGTTGGAAATTCAGGATCAGGAAAAACCACTCTTGCTGAAACCATGCTCTTCAATGGCGGAGTGATTGAAAGAAGAGGCGATGTAAACAGTAAAAACACTGTATCGGATTTTAAGGAGATAGAACAGACAAACAATAACTCAATATTTTCGTCACTGCTCTACACAGAATACAACAATGCAAAGATCAATATTCTTGATGCCCCCGGTCTGGACGATTTTATCGGAGGTGTTGTTTCTTCGATGTATGTTGCAGACACCGCACTCATGATGCTAAATGCCCAGAATGGTGTTGAGGTAGGCGCTGAAATACATAACAGGTACCTTTCGAATGCCGGTAAACCTATGATTATTGCAGTAAACCACCTCGACCACGATAAGGCCAACTGGGACAAAACCATAGAGACTGCCAAAGAAAGATTCGGAAGTAACGTGTCCCTTGTGCAATTTCCCGTTGAGACCGGTGCAGGCTTTAATGCCATCGTAGACGTAATTACCATGAAAATGTACAAGTATTCGGGCGATAGCGGAAAAGCTGAAATTGTTGAAATCCCTGCCAACCTTGCCGACCAGGCATCAGCACTTCATTCTGAATTGATTGAGAAAGCTGCCGAAAATGACGAAGCCCTCATGGAACTATTTTTTGCCAACGATACCCTCACCGAGGAAGAGATGCGGAAAGGAATTGCTGAAGGCTTGATTAAACGCGGCATTTTCCCGGTATTCTGTATTTCTGCGAAGAAAAACATAGGTGTTTCACGACTCATGGAGTTTATAAGCGTTGCAGCGCCATCTCCGTCAGATATGCCGGCAACCAAAGCAGGCAACAAAGAAGTTGTATGCGATAAATCGGGCCCTGCATCGCTGTTTGTTTTCAAGACATCTTACGAATCGCATGTAGGCGAGATTATTTATTTTAAGGTAATGTCGGGTGAGGTGAAAGAAGTTCAGGACCTTATCAACAACAATACACAAAATAAAGAAAGGCTGTCGCAGCTTTTTGTAACCGCTGGCAAAAACAGGGTAAAAGCCACATCACTTATTGCAGGCGACCTTGGCACTACCGTAAAACTAAAATCTACAAAAACGAACCATACCCTGGCAGCCACGGGCGACATTAAATTCGATGCCATCACATTTCCCGAACCGAAGTTCAGGACAGCAATTAAACCAGTAAGCGAAGGTGACGATGAAAAACTTGGTGAAGCATTGCAGAAAATGCGCGAAGAAGATCCTACCATTCTCGTAGAATATTCTAAAGAGCTGAAACAAATTATCCTTTCCGGTCAAGGCGAATATCATCTGAATATCCTTAAATGGCACCTGGACAATATTTATAAATTAGGGACAGAATTTTTTAAACCCCGTATACCCTACCGCGAAACCATTACCAAAGTTGCACAGGCCGATTACCGCCATAAGAAACAATCGGGTGGCGCCGGCCAGTTTGGCGAAGTGCATATGATAATTGAACCTTATAAGGAAGGCATGGCCGACCCGACCATGTACAAACTTGATGGAAAAGAATACAAGACTTCTGTAAGGGGCAAAGATGAGATTAACCTGTCATGGGGCGGAAAACTTGTTTATTATAACTGTATCGTGGGAGGTTCGATAGATGCACGGTTTATGCCGGCTATATTAAAAGGTATCATGGAAAAGATAGAAACCGGGCCACTTACCGGATCGTATGCCCGTGATATAAGGGTATGCGTTTACGACGGTAAAATGCACCCTGTTGACTCGAATGAAATCTCATTCAGGCTCGCAGGAAGAAATGCATTTAGCCAGGCATTTAAGAAAGCAGGCGCCAAAATACTTGAACCCATTTACGAAGTGGAAGTACTGGTTCCGTCTGACCGAATGGGCGATGTGATGAGCGATCTGCAGGGAAGAAGGGCCATAGTGCAGGGAATGACCAGTGAATCGGGATTTGAAAAGATCATAGCCAGGGTGCCCCTTGCGGCCATGGACAGGTACTCTACCTCCCTTAGTTCGATCTCTGGAGGCCGCGCCATGTATTCAATGAAATTTGCTGAATATGCACAGGTGCCGGGCGAAATTCAGGAAGAACTCCTCAAAGCATACGAAGAAGATGAACAGGAAGAATAGATCAAATCTGTATACAAAAAAACCGGCAACCAGCCGGTTTTTTTTTTGATATGCTTATATCTGTTCTTTACCTCAAAGTTCTTACAAAAAAAATAATATCCCCCATTAAGTAAATGTATTCCGGTCTTTTCAACCGCTTTGCAAATATTCAGGGCATAAGGCTATGAATAAGAAAAAATCCTCCTTACCTCATATTCCTGAACAGGTATACATACCCGGTTTTTTGCTTGTCGTTGTATTTTTTATACTGTACCCGTTTGTCTTTTTCATTATACTCAAAAGCGAGAATTTGGTCTACTAAATAATAATAGATGCCTTCACTTGCCTCTCTGTTTGAATTTTTTATTTTACCATCCCAGCCCGGCCAGTCCCTGATGTTGCCCGAAAATTCATGTACCCTTTGCCCATATCGGTTGAAAATTAAAATTGTACAGTTATAGACAGAAACATCGTAGGTCCTGAAAATATCGTTGTACCCATCGCCATTGGGGGTAAAAACTTCCGGAAATTTCAGAGAATCTTTCTCACCGAATATAGGATCGGAAATAACTATTTCAGAAACTGAAGAGTCCATACATTCTCTGGGTTTTGGCGCATAGGTATAAAGTATTGCAGAAAACTTCCCTGGATACAGGTACTCATATACTATTGTGTCTTCAAGATTGCTAAAAACGGTATCAAGTCCGTTGTAATCACCAAACTTCAGTTCGAACCTTGCCGCATTTTTCGACTCTTTGTTATAAAATTTAAATTTGGCAGGGGCCGATTTGCCATCGGGGAGTTTATAGTCCTCACCGTAAATTTCACCATATTGATCGGGATAATAGTTTCTGTCTGATAAAGGAATGTAATCTGCCCCTATATCGGCTTTTGATTTCACGGCAATATAGTGCACCGAATCTCTTCGTTCAAGTTTAAATTTTCTGCTGGTCACGATCATCCTGTACATGGTATTTTCGTATGGCAGGTTCAGCACTACGGCATTGGTAAAACTTTTGGTCGGTAACCCGCCTTCTTCAATATCTTTTTCCCATACGATGTCATAATCGGTGGTTTCGGTAATTACAGAATCTATCCCCGGTATATGGTACCAGTACCTATTTTCGGGTGTAACAGCACGTATAGTCGTGCTCGAACATGTGGTATTTAAAACAGGTATATTTCCGGCAGTGTCTTTGGTGATAATTTTCACATTATAATCGTGAAAGACCACCCATACCTGTGATGTGTCGCGGTAAGCCCCTTTGCTCCGGATAAGCCTGTATCCGTTGTATGTTGTAATGGTGTCAATTTTTGATGTAATGCCCGAATGGGCTATAACCAGGCTGTAATCAAGCAACAAAGTATCGTACCTGTACCACGCAAACGCCCAGCCATCTGCAGAGTTGGGAGATATGCTTTCAAGGGTTACAGCTATCTTGCTGCCGAATTCTGGTTTGTTGAAAACAAAAACCGAATCGCTGTAAGGAGCATATTTAACAGTGTCGGAAAAGTGCGGATCGGGACTGAATATCTGGCCATAACCTGAAAAGGTTGTCAACAAGCCGATATAAAAAAGAGTTGTTTTTTTAAACATGTTTAATAAATGGTTCCAATAATTAACATACTTTTTTAAAAAATATTTTATCCGTTCCTACTGTTTTTTTGATAGAAAATCAAATTGTGCAATAATAATAAATATATATTATACCCTAAAAATAAAATGCTATTTTGTCTTTTGTTAATTTGTTAATATAACCTTTATAAAAAAATGGCCGGCAGGTTCAGATTGTTCAGGGCATGTTGTATTTTTGGCAAGGCAAATATACAATAATGCTTTTATATCACTGTATATCATTTATAAAAGCAAAAAACAGATTATTAAAAAGTAACACAATACCAGTAACGTGAACAACGATTATTTAAAAGACCTCAATAATGTCCAGAAAGAGGCTGTTATAAACAGCAACGGGGCAACCCTAATAATTGCCGGCGCCGGATCGGGTAAAACCCGTGTACTCACTTACCGCATTGCCTGGCTGTTGAGCAGTGGGGTAAAGCCGTCACAGATACTTGCCCTTACCTTTACCAATAAAGCCGCAGGCGAGATGAAAGAGCGTATCGCGAAGCTCGTAGGTGAAGACCTTGCAAGGTATCTCTGGATGGGCACGTTTCATTCCATTTTTGCAAGGATTTTAAGGTCTGAAGCTGAAAACCTCGGTTATGGTGCAAATTTTTCAATATATGATACCAGCGACTCAAAAAGTTTAGTGAAATCTATCATTAAAGAACTCAAACTTGACGACCAGATTTATAAACCGGGAGAGGTGTTTGGCCGTATCTCTTCGGCAAAAAACAACCTCATTACAGCACAGGCTTATAACAGCAGTCCGCAGATTACCGAACGCGACAGGGTATCGCGCAGGCCGCAGACCGGCGATATCTACAGGATTTATGCCTCGCGCTGCAAAAAGGCCGATGCCATGGACTTCGACGACCTTTTATTAAATACCAACATTCTGTTTCGTGATTTTTCTGAAATCCTTAAAAAATACCAGCAGAAATTTTCTTACATCCTTGTAGACGAGTATCAGGACACCAATTATTCGCAATACCTTATCGTAAACAAACTGGCAGCTTTACACCAGAATGTCTGCGTGGTAGGCGACGATGCCCAGAGTATTTATTCTTTCAGGGGGGCAAAAATCGAAAACATCCTCAACTTCAAAAACGATTACCCCGGTTACAGGCTCTACAAGCTTGAACAAAACTACCGCTCCACACAGGCAATCGTGAATGCCGCCAACAGCATTATAGAAAAAAACAGCTCACAGATAACAAAGAAAGTTTGGTCGGACAATGACCCGGGAGAAAAGATTAGGGTAGCAGAAACACTCACCGACCATGAAGAGGGATTTTATATTTCAAGTTCAATTCTTGATATTCAGCTTGCCGAACAGCAGATGTACAGCGACTTTGCAATACTATACCGCACAAATGCCCAGTCGCGTGTTTTTGAAGAAGCCCTGCGCAAAAGAAATATCCCTTACAAGGTTTATGGCAGTATTTCGTTTTACCAGCGAAAAGAGATCAAAGATTTTCTGGCATATCTCAGACTCACGGTCAACCCGAGCGACGACGAGGCCATTAAGCGTATCATCAATTATCCTGCCAGAGGCATTGGCAATGTAACCCTCGATAAGATAGAAGAGTCTGCCACAGCCCAAAACATCACTATCTGGCAAGTGCTTGAAGACCTAAACCCCCAGGCTCTGGGGATTAACCGCGGCACTACCGAAAAACTTCAGCAATTCACAGAATTGATCCGGATGTTTCAGACAGGGGCAGACGAAAAAGATGCATATAACCTGGCACAGGAGGTGGCCTCAAAATCGGGTATCCTGAAAGACCTTTACAATGGGCAAACTGTTGAAGAACGCAGCAAGTATGAAAACATAGAAGAGTTGCTGAATGCCATCCACGAATTTGTAGAAAATAACCAGAAGACAGATGAAAAAGCCACCATTGCACGATACCTTGAAAATGTATCGCTGCTGACAGATATGGACAATGAAAAAGAGGAAGACCATAACAAAGTAACCATCATGACCATGCATTCGGCCAAGGGACTCGAGTTTAACAACGTTTACATTGCAGGCGCCGAAGAAAGGCTGTTCCCCTCTGCCATGTCGATTGAAGACCCCGCCTCGCTTGAGGAAGAAAGAAGGTTATTTTATGTTGCCGTAACCCGGGCAAGGAAAAGGGTTTTTATCACCTTTGCAAGGTCAAGGTACCGTTGGGGAATGCCAACCGACTGTGAACCAAGCAGGTTTATCTTCGATATTGACCCCGGATATGTAGACCTGCCATTACAAAAGAAAAAAATTGCCTGGGACTTTGATGACGAAAATAGCATACCGAATGACACGTTAAGAAAACGAAAAGCAAATGAGACAGCAATGGCAACATCGCCTAACAGGTTCAAACAGCCTGCCCAGGTGAACAATCAAGGCAATATTCCCTTGTACAAGGCCAACCCAGATTTTAAACCCGATAATCCTGACCTCATACAGGCAGGTATGAAAGTTGAACACCAACGTTTCGGTATAGGCAAAGTAATTCACATAGAAGGGGCCCAGACCGACAAAAAGGCAACTGTTTTTTTCCAGTTGCTGCAACATGAAAAGCAACTTCTACTTAAATTTGCCAAACTTCGCATAGTAAAATAGAATTCAATTATCTTTGGAAATTTTTCACCATATTATGTATTAATCAATGATCTCGGCAGACCAGTTAAGCATTAGTTTTAACGGCAAGGATATTTTTAAAAATATCTCTTTCCTGGTAAATGAACGCGACAAAATAGGACTTGTCGGAAAAAACGGCGCCGGAAAAACCACGCTCCTCAAAACATTTATGGGATTGCAAAAACCCAACAGTGGAGAAGTAGTGGTACCACCTGATGTTACCCTGGGCTATCTTCCGCAGGAAATGATTGTAAAAGACACCCGCACTGTTTTTGACGAGGTAAGCCTTGCATTCGGTGAAATAAACAGGCTGGAGAAAGACATTAAAAAACTTACAGACGAAATTGACGGGAGGGCAGATTACGATTCGAAAGACTACCTTAAACTAATTGAAAAACTCACCGAGAAAAACGACCGGTATCATATGTTCGGGGGTGGTAACCGCGAAGCAGGTATCGAAAAGACCCTCATCGGGCTCGGATTTGAAAGGAAAGATTTTCACCGGGCAACCCACGAGTTTAGCGGTGGCTGGCGCATGCGCATAGAGCTGGCAAAAATCATCCTGCGCTCGCCCGATGTTTTTCTACTTGATGAGCCTACCAATCACCTCGACATTGAGTCTATACAGTGGCTCGAAGACTTTTTAAAAAATTATTCGGGGGCGGTGTTGCTCATCTCACACGACAGGGCTTTTCTCGACAATGTTACAAACCGTACTGTTGAAATATCATTAGGTAAAATCTACGACTACAAAGTATCTTATTCACAATTTGTTATACTGAGAAAAGAGCGCCGCGAACAGCAGCTCAGCACATGGCGCAACCAGCAAAAAACCATCGAAGAAACCAGAGATTTTATAGAAAGGTTCAGGTATAAAGCTACCAAAGCCGTACAGGTTCAGTCGCGTATTAAACAACTTGAAAAGATTGATCCCATCGAGATAGAAGAAGAAGATTCATCTTCATTGAATATCAAATTCCCCGAAGCCCCACGATCTGGAACGGTTGTATTTGAAGGCATTGACATTTCGAAGAGTTATGGCAACATTCAGGTGCTGCAAAATGTAAATATCGTGATTGAGCGCGGCGAAAGGGTCGCTTTCGTTGGTCGTAATGGCGAAGGCAAATCTACGCTGCTCAAAATTATTGTAGATGAACTTGATTACACGGGGACAAGAAAAACAGGCCATAACGTGAACCTTGGTTATTTTGCCCAAAACCAGGATGAACTGCTCGATGGCGAAAAAACGGTGCTGAAAACAATAGATGATATTGCTGTTGGGGATATCCGCCCGAAAATAAGGGATATCCTGGGTGCATTTCTTTTCAGTGGAGAAGATGTAGATAAGAAAGTAAAGGTGCTTTCGGGTGGTGAACGTTCAAGGCTGTCTATTGCCAGGCTGCTGCTCGAACCATACAACCTGCTTGTACTCGATGAGCCCACCAACCACCTTGATATGCGTTCGAAAGATGTACTGAAACAGGCATTGCTGAAATATAACGGCACCCTTATCCTGGTTTCGCACGACAGGGAGTTCCTTGACGGGCTGGTGACAAAAATCTATGAATTCAGGAACAGAAAAATTGCCGAACACCTGGGAGGTATTTACGATTTCCTGAAGAAAAAAAAGATTTCTTCGTTACGCGACCTTGAAATAAAAAACCCGCCGGATAAATCAGTCAGGATAAACATAACCAATGCGGTGAAAACAGAATACGCCGACAGGAAAAATCTTGAGCGTGAAATTCGCAGAGTGACCAACCAGGTGAACACGGTTGAAAATAAAATCAGCGTAATTGAGAAAAAAATTGCCGAAACAGAGATAATTGTTGCAGACCCTTCTTCAAACCACGAGCTCATTAACAGTCCTGATTTTTATAGAGATTATGAAGAATTGAAAAAATGCCTGACCAATGAGATGTGGAACTGGGAAAAAGTGCATATGGAACTTGAATCGCTGATTAAGAAACGTAGCAAACCTGAATAAAATGATGAGCGTCCCCAATCGAGGTTGTCTTAAAATTCTTAAAATGCTCATCCCAAACGCGATAAGTTAATCTTTTAATTATAAGAGTTAATGTTTATTAAGAATTTCCTGCCTGCCCGACTGGAATATTCAGGCTGGCTTTCTCAGGAATTTTCGCCAGGAGGACTTTTCAGACAGCCTCCAGACGGCAGGAAGTCAGTCACCAACTTTGAAAAATATAGCACAAACAAAGGAAAATAATTACCTTTATCGCATGCAAAATAACCAATCATTATATGGTATAATTAAACTTCCCCGCGTTGCAGCGCCAGCGGTAATTTTCCTGCTTTTCATTACATGTTCGGCCCCTGTGAATACTGTAAAAGAGAAAAATGTAGCCAAAATCTATAACCCGTCGAGCTCAAAAATACACCCGGCCTTTTCGGTATACCACAATGATGAAAATACCTCTACCCTTTTTGTAAAGATTTTTCCCAAAGAGCTCCTTTACAGCCAGGCCAATCCCGAAGGTTTATACAAGGCTTCCTTTAGGGTAAATTATCATCTTTACGAAATTGTAAAACCCACTGAAGATGTAATGGCAGACAGTGGTTCTGTGACTTATACTTTTTTGCGCGACACCCCCGAACAAAGGGCTGTAAAAGAGATATTGCTCAGGGCCGTGCCCGGCAAACTTTATCAGTTGAAAATTCAGGCCATGGACCTTATCAGGAGAGAAGAGGTGATAAGGCACATCTATGTCGACAAACGCACTACCTTGTCTCAACAGAACTTCATGATCAGGGAAGAGAAGTCAGGCCTTCCCTATTTTGCGCCCTATGTGCTTGGCAAAAGCATGTTCAGGATACTGTACAACAACCCGGCAAAACATAAGAAAGTTTTTGTGTCGTATTACGGAAAGGAGGTGCCGCTGCCAAAACCCTCGTTTACGAGTTACAGAGAAAATATTTACCTCAGCAACCCCGATAGTTTATGGATTATGCCCTATAGCCCCGATATATCCTATCAGCTTGCTTACGAAGGCATCTATTTCTTTCAGTTTGATACAGCAGTTAAAGCGGGATTGACAGTGCTAAATTTCGGAGGTAATTTTCCCCGCATAAAAAACTCGGCAGAGATGGTGCAGCCAATCGAGTACATTGCCACTTATGCCGAGTATGAAAGGATTAAAAAAGCCACGAACAAGAAATTTGCAGTAGATGAATTCTGGCTTGACAATGCAGACGGGACAGAACGCGCAAGAGAACTTATAAGAATTTTCTATACCCGCGTATTCTTTTCAAATTATTATTTTACCTCGTTTAAACCAGGCTGGCTTACCGACAGGGGAATGATCTTTATTATTTACGGCCCCCCCCAGGCCATATATGTTGACAACAACAAAGAACGATGGGTTTACTTCAAAAAAAGCTCTGGTTCTAATGTTACATTTATTTTCAGTCATGTAGCTTCTCCATACGCCGAAAACCATTACCTTCTTGAACGTTCTGAAAGCAGCGAAGGCCATTGGAAACAGGCCATTGATACATGGAGAAACGGCAGTGTATTTATGCTTGATTAATTCATTGCCCGCAAGAATTATTGATAATACAAACAAAATCTTATCTTCCGGTTAAAAACCGGGTGCGAACGAAACCTGATTTATTATGCAAAAAGAACTAAAAAAAATCTTCAAGCCTGATCGTACAAACAATCAGGATGTACAGAAAAGTATGAAAAAAAACATCTCATATGGAATTCAAGCTGTTTCAGAGGCTTTACGTTCCGACACGGTGATTGATAAGATCATGGTAAGGAAAGGGGCAGCCGGCCAACCTTTGGATGAGATGATAAGACAGGCAAGGCTTCGGGAGATACAGGTGCAATATGTGCCGGTTGAAAAGCTTAACCACCTCACAGGCGGTAGCCACCAGGGAATTATTGCTTTTCTTTCCTCTATAGAATATTCCAGGGTCGAAGAGATCATCCCCTTTGTATTTGAACAGGGAAAAAACCCCCTCGTTCTTGTGCTTGACGGGATAACCGATGTAAGAAACTTTGGTGCCATTGCCCGTACCGCCGAATGCGCGGGGGCAGATGCCATTGTATTGCCTTCAAAAGGGTCGGTTTCGGTAAATGCCGATGCCATAAAAACTTCAGCAGGCGCCCTGCATAACATTCCAGTGTGCAAAGTTGCAGATATGGCTGAAACCCTTAAATATATGCGAAACAGCGGCCTTACACTTACAGGCGCCACAGAAAAAGCAGCAGTTTCATGCTTCCAGACCGATTATACGTCGCCATGCGCACTTGTGGTGGGCGCAGAAGACACAGGATTGTCAAAGCCGGTATTAAAGCTTATGGATACCCTGGTAAAAATACCAATGTTTGGAACAATAGAATCTCTCAATGTAAGTGTGGCAACAGCGATAATCCTTTACGAGGCTGTGCGGCAAAGAAACTTTGCAGTACCGGCTTAAACCGGCAATCACTCTATAACAGGCAATTGTCTGTCTACCAGTACATCAAGCGAAATGAACGTTTCGGTTCTTGATATTCCTTTTATCGCCTGTATTTTATCAGAAAGAATCCTTTTAAGGTGTTCATTGTCTTTGGCATACACTTTCAGGAACATCGAATACTGCCCCGTAGTATAATGACATTGTACGATCTCTGATATCTTTAACAATTTTCCCGAAACATCGTTGAACAACCCGGCATTGTCGAGGTAAATACCAATATAGGCACAGGTATAATACCCCAGTTTTTTAGGTTCAAGATTAAACTGGCTGCCCGAAATGATACCAAGCCTTATCAACCTTTGTACACGCTGATGAATGGCTGCGCCCGAAACACCACATTCTCTCGCTACTTCAAGAAATGGTACCCTTGCATCTTTGATGAGCATCTCAAGTATCTTTCTGTCAAGACTATCAATTTGAAAGTTATTTTTCATATCTTTTTTAAAAAGCTTTATATTTTAATTAAAAACCCTATTTAAATTATAATTTGTAAGCAATATTATTAATTTGGCAGCATAAAATAAAATTATTTTGGAAATATTCAATAATTTAATAGATTTGTCCTGATTTAAATTTTTAACAAAAACTGGCAAAATATATTAAAAAGTTAATGATTTTGCTAAAAAAATTAAAAAAAGCTTACAACAAGTAAATTTTTAAAGGCAAAATACTTGTTTAGCGGGCAAAAGTTTTTCATAGTTAAAGGGATTATGGACCTGGGTAATACAGGGCGTGTTTTTGTTTAAAAAAATTGTAAGGTGCATGACCGTGCAGTTCATGCATCTTATGTTATTCTCAGCCATTTACTTTCAGTATTTAAAATTCATTTTCCCTTCTCAGGTTCACATGGTTTAAATGTTTTTAGAATAACAGCATAAAAAATAAAAAAAATATCTCATGAGCAAACAACTTATTTACCCAAGTAACTACCATAGCCTTCTTAACCTTAAAGAAACAGAAAAAGCGATAAAGCTTGTAAAAGACACATTTCAGCAAAACCTATCGTCTGAACTCAGGCTGCGAAGGGTAACCGCACCGCTTTTTGTGCTGAAGGGTACCGGCATTAACGATGATTTGAGCGGGGTGGAGCGCAAAGTTACCTTTCCGATAAAAGATATGAACGACCATACGGCAGAAGTGGTAAATTCACTTGCTAAATGGAAAAGAATGGCGCTTGCCGATTATGGAATCGAAAATGGGTACGGTATTTATACCGATATGAACGCCATTAGGCCCGATGAAGATCTTGACAATATTCATTCGCTCTATGTTGACCAGTGGGACTGGGAACTGGTAATAAGCGAATCCGAGAGAAACCTTGAATTCCTGAAATATATAGTACGCAAAATATATGAAGTTTTAAAACGCACCGAGTTTGTGATATACGAACACTATCCGAAGATTGAGCCAATTCTCCCCGATGAGGTCACTTTTCTTCATGCTGAAGAGTTACAGGTACAATATCCTAAACTCACCCCAAAAGAGCGTGAACTCGAGGCGGTTAAAAAATATGGCGCTGTATTCGTTATCGGCATCGGAGGCCCGCTGGGCGACGGAAATCCTCACGACGGCCGGGCGCCCGACTATGACGACTGGACCACTCCGACCCGCTCTGGATACAAAGGGCTCAACGGGGATATACTTCTTTGGAACCCGGTACTCGAATCAGCCTTCGAAATCTCTTCTATGGGCATAAGGGTTGACAGGGAAACCCTTCTTCACCAGCTCGAAATAACCAACACTACCAACCGTAAAGAAATGCTATTTCACAAACGGCTTTTAAATAATGAGCTTCCGCTCTCTATCGGTGGCGGTCTCGGGCAATCGAGAATTTGTATGTATTACCTTAAAAAAGCGCATATCGGTGAGATTCAATCAAGCATCTGGTCAGGGGAGATGATTGAACAGTGCAAAAAAAATAACATATTTCTTGTGTAAGATATACCTGTAATAATAAAGAGGCTTCGACTTCGCTCAACCACACATAAAATTAACAGACACTTGCTACACTGAGCGGAGTCGATAAGTGAACGACTTTAATCCCTTATAAAACAGCCTCTTCGCAACCGGGGCACATATACATTCGAGACGACTCATTATACCAAACTTTGATAATCAAATAAATATTTAACAAAAAATAATGATTTAGAATAAAAATAGTATACCTTTGCGCCCCGTTATGCTATTGCATATTGTCTTATTTTCAGTTGTGAGTTTTTGTCATTTCTAATATTTCGGTAATAAAACGCTGAAACTTAGCAGAAAAATTCCCTAAAATTTGACAAAAATATAATGATGAACAACTATTCAGGTTTTACAATCGCCGGAAAACACTAATTTCTGTCTTTATAAACCTCTTTAAAGATGGCTCATCTTTAACTGCAATCCATAATAATAAATATTATTAATTTACTACATTTTAAAATGAGCAATCAGGACAATTTTCAAAAAAGAAGAAAAGACAGTAAGAAATTCAAAACTGGCAACAACCAGGCAAAACCAACATTTCAGAACCGAAACAGGGAAAAGGCAAAAAGCAGGTTTGCTTTTGATCCTTCTGTTTTTGTAAAAAAGGCTTTCGAAAAAACAGAAAACAAATTTGAACCCGGCAGAACAATCAGTCAGATGCCGATTAACCCCAAATTAAAAGCGAACCTCACAAAAAAAGGTTATGTAATACCTACCGAAATACAAGACAGGAGCCTTGAAACACTTTTTGAAGGCAAAGATTTACTTGGAATTGCACAAACCGGTACTGGAAAAACAGCAGCATTTTTAATTCCGATCATTGATCGTCTGCTGGTTAATAAAAATATGCTGAAAGCACTGGTAATAGTTCCCACCCGTGAACTGGCCGGACAGGTTGAACAGGAGTTCAGGAGTATGACTGCGGGGCTTGGTCTTTACAGTGCTTGTTTTATCGGGGGTGTCAGCATTAACAATGATTTGCAGAAATTAAGAAAACATAATCACCTTATCGTAGGTACACCCGGACGCTTGCTCGACCTGGAGAATAAGAATGTACTTCAGTTAAAGAGCTTTACCGTGCTGGTTCTTGACGAATTCGACAGAATGCTTGATATGGGTTTTATTGATGATATGAAGAAGATTATCGGCGCAATGGTTAACCGCAAACAAACCATGTTGTTTTCTGCAACCATTGACAAATCGCAGCAACCGCTGATTTCTTCAATACTTACCGATCCTGTTGAAATTAAAGTGAGTAGCGGCAAATCGGCAGCCGAATCGGTTGAGCAGGATATTATACGAGTAGGAAAAGATGAAGATAAATTCAGGATTTTGCTTGGAATGCTTGAAAAAGATGATTTCGGAAAAGTATTGCTTTTTACCGAAACCAGGAGAAGGGTTGACCAACTATGTATAAAACTTAAAAAATCGGGCATTCTGGCAGAACAGATACATGGCGAAAAATCACAGCGGAGCAGGCAGCATGCACTCGATAAATTTAAACATGGCGAAATTCAGGTACTGGTTGCTACCGATGTAGCTGCCAGGGGTATAGATGTAAAAGACATAACACATGTTATCAATTACCAGGTACCACAGAATTACGACAGCTATATCCATCGTATCGGACGCACAGGACGTGCAGGAAAAACAGGAAAAGCACTGACATTCATAAATTAAATCTCAATTTCGTTTAATTAGTGTTTCCAAGAAAACTTTTCTTCTTCAGAAGTGGCTTCTAAGAAAGCGTCAAAAACAAGACTTGCGAGTCTTGAAAGTCAGGAGTTTACTAAAGTAAGTGACTGACTTGAAAGATGAGCATAACGCAGTAATTGGCGTTTTCTTAGAACCAATAATAAAGTACTTGTTTACATAACATACCTTCAATATACGTCTTCTGTACATAAACTACCAATAGGTTAGTGATTTAACCATTACCCCCTCCATCGCTTGATATTTTTTCTGCTGTAAAATCAAACCTACAGGCTTTTTTTTTATGAAAAAAAAAGGTATTATTACATTCAGATTAGATATGTCTTTTGTTTGTAACTATCTAAATATAAACTAAATATACTTAGATTTTATATCTTTTTATGAATTTTTTAGGGCAAAAGAATAGAGATTGCCATATGTGTTTTTAAAGTAGTAATATAAAGGATGAGAATTCTAAGTTCTTCATTACAGCAAAGAAATCCATATTATTTATTCATATTAAACCCTAATTTATGACCACAAAAAAAAATCGATTCTGGCACATGCTTATTGTTTCCTGTGCTATTTTATTTACAGTAAATTTTAATATCTGGGGACAGGAAAAAGTCATTTCAGGTGCAGTAACAGAAGCCGAATCAGGAACTGCTTTACCTGGTGTAAATGTTATTATTGAAGGAACCCAACAGGGAACTATAACAAACATTGACGGGTTGTACGAAATATCCGTTCCATCTGACCAGGCAAAATTGATTTTTTCATTTATCGGTTATAATACCGAAACTATTGCTGTTGCCGGCAAAACGGTCATTAATGTCCGGCTTATTCCGGATTTGCAGGCACTTGATGAGGTTGTGGTCATTGGTTACGGTACCCAACAGAAAGTTACTGTTACAGGTTCGATTGCATCGGTTACCGGTGAGGAGATTCAAAAAAGCCCTTCCGCGAACATGGCAACTTCCCTGGCAGGCAGGTTGCCCGGTGTAATTATCCGTCAGGACAATGGGGAAATAGGTTACGATAATCCTACCATTCGTATAAGGGGAGTAGCAACCTGGGAAAATGCAAGCCCATTGATTATTATTGATGGTATTGAACGTAGCGGTCTGGGGCAGATAGACCCTAATGATATTGAAAGTGTTACCGTATTAAAAGATGCATCAGCTGCCATTTATGGGGTACGGGCTGCCAATGGGGTAATTCTGGTAACCACCAAACGGGGAAAGCCGGGGAAACCGACTTTTAATATTACTTATAACCATGGGATATACCAGCCAACCCGGATTCCCGAAATGATGGATGCCCCTACCTTTGCTAAGGTGGCTAATGAAAATGCCGAGTGGAAGACTAAAAGCAGGACGAATTTACCCTACTCGGATGAAGATATAGCTGCTATTGCCGCAGATACGAGCAGCAGGTTTGCAAATACAGATTGGGTGGAAGAAGTGCTTAAACCATACTCGTTGCAACGAAGAATGAGCTTTACTTCAAGTGGCGGATCAGAAAATATCAAATATTTTATCTCCTTTGGAAGCCTTGAGCAAGACCCAATATTTAAAAACAGCATTGCAGGTTATTCTCAATACAACCTGAGATCAAATATTGATTTTCAGGTTAATCAGTATTTGTCTGTTTCATTGGATATTGCTGGCAGAATTGAAAAACGGTCGCGTGATATACTTGGCTCCACTGACACCTGGGTAAATACATTGAACGGTGTACCCACAGCGCCTGCCGTATGGCCAAATGGAGAATATGCGCCGGGCAGGGGGGCACAGTCCCCTTTATTTCTCGACAGAATGGGGTACTTAAATCAGGAAGATATGCCCATTGAATCGATGGCAAATTTCGATTTGAAAATTCCTCATATAAATGGTTTAGGTGTTGATGGTAGTTTTTTTACCGATTTTGGTAACAGGTTTAGTAAAAGATGGTCAACACCCTGGGAATATACTACCTATTCAGCAGCCACAGAAAAATACACTACAGAAATAACATCTAATGAAATTAGATTGGAGGAGTCTTCCAGACGGACTTCAGCCTATACCTATAATTTCAGGTTAAAATACAACCGTTCTTTCGGTAATCATTTTATAGATGCATTTGTACTTTGGGAACAGTACGAAATTAAACGAAATGATCATACCCTAGCAAGGTTGAATTTTGCTTCAACCGGTATTGACCAGTTATTTGCAGGAGGAAATGACCATGAATTAGATTGGGAAAAGCTTACAGGTACAGCCAGCGAGGATGCCCGGCGTAACCAACTTGGAAGGTTTAATTACGATTATGCGCACAAGTATATGGTACAATTGCAATTCAGGCGCGATGGCTCTACCAGGTTTCCGAAAGAAAACAGGTATGGTTTTTTCCCCGGGGTTTCTGTCGGATGGAGAGTGTCAGAAGAAGCCTTTATGCAGAATATTACCTGGCTTAATAATTTAAAATTCAGGGCATCTTACGGGCAACTTGGAAACGATAAAGTCGGGGACAGTGGTTTTCCTTACCTGACTACATATAAGTACAGAGCAGTCTCGGAAATAACCGGAATGTCTGTTTTCGTTTATAATACCAAAAACGGGCTTGTTGGTTCTAAGTTAATCGAGAAGGATATTGAACCAAACCTGGCAATTAGATGGGAAACAGCAGAAAAATATAATGTTGGTTTTGATGCTTCTTTATTAGATGGAAAGTTGGATGTAGTAGCAGAATTTTTCTATGAAACCCGCAAAGATATCTTAACTCAGAGAAGATCTGTTCCTGGCACAATAGGAGTTGACGAAAAAAAACTTCCTGAAGAAAATATTGGTAAATCTAAAAACAGGGGTTTAGAATTGGCGATTACATATAATAACAATGTTGGTGACCTGCGGTACCATATTTCAGGCAATTTTGCCTATGCCAGAAACGAAATAGTATATATGGACGAGGCAGAAGGCACACCTGACTGGCAAAGAAGGGAAGGTAATGTAATTGGAAGTGATACATGGTACCGGTCTGATGGTATTTATAGCGACACCAGTGAAATTAATTCATCTGTTCATAAGCAAATTGGTATAATAGAAGATTTGCTCGGAACAATTAAAATCAAAGATATAAGTGGTGATACGGCTATTACCGGTGCAGATATGGAAAGAATTGACCTGAGTTACCTACCTGAAATCACCTATGCTGTGAATGTCGGGCTGGAATATAAAGGCTTTGATTTTTCTATGTTGTTGCAGGGACAGGCCAGGGCCCATTATTATCAGGCTTTGGGTGCAACCCAGAAGCATTATATTCTTGGGGCCGGTGAAAACAACCTGGCCTATCGGGCTCAAGAC
This sequence comes from Bacteroidales bacterium, assembly GCA_046485045.1. Taxonomy (GTDB): domain Bacteria; phylum Bacteroidota; class Bacteroidia; order Bacteroidales; family UBA10428; genus JAFGPL01. Next base: position 7,389 of record JAWOHT010000052.1, on the reverse strand, counting down.
CGCTGGTGGTATGATAATACAAATGGTACCATGCCACGTGTAGGTGATAATAATTCTCCTGCAGAATCAGACTTTTATCTGTTTACCGGAAATTTTTTACGCATTAAAAACCTTGAATTAGGTTACACCTTGCCTTCTGGATTTTTGGAACGGATGTCAATTAAAAAATTACGGCTCTATATAAGCGGGTTTAATTTGTACACCTTCTCAAAAAACAAATGGATTGATCCTGAAAATGATAACAGGCTAAGCGACAATAGCAGGGGAGGAGAAATCTATAATTATCCGATTAACAGAGTATATAATTTTGGTATTAACCTTGTATTTTAAATTTGGCCATGAAAAAATCAATCATATTTTTAATTGCAATCATCGGAATTTTCATCCTTTCATGTGATGATGATTTCCTGGAAAGACGACCTTTAGACAGGCTGAATGAAGCTGCAGTATTTAACGATCCTGTTTTATTGGAATTTTACGTTAACGAACAATACAGGAGTATCGGTTACGGACATGCCCGGCATTGGGAGAGTAAATTAACCGATGAATCCTACGGCGATGAGAATTTACATTTTCAAGTGGGCACATTAACCCCTGAGAATATCAAGAGTTACAGATATAATAACGATCCCGTATTCTTTGCCCTGGTTGATTATTGGGAGATGGCTTACGTATATCTCAGAAATATGAACCTGTTTCTTGAAAAAACAGGCGATTCTGATATTGATAAAAAGATACTCGACCGGTTAACAGGTGAAATATACTTTCTTAGGGCATTTACATATTTTAAACTCCTGAGCCATTACGGGGGCGTGCCCATTATTAAAGTTCCGGTTACATCATTCGACGCTACCTTTAAACGCAATACAATTGACGAAACGGTAGCATTTATTTTATCTGATATTGGTGAAGCCCTAAAACGGTTACCCGATAATCATTTTTCAGGCGTTGTGGGCTATGGCAGGGCAAATAAAGCAGCCGCATTCGCATTAAAATCAAGATTAATGCTATATGCAGCCAGTCCCTTATATAAAGATCCCGATTTTACGTTTAACAGTCCGAGTACATACACCTGGGCACAAGCCAGAGATGCTGCCAAAGAGGCCATTGACTCATTAGAAAGTTACGGATATGCACTCCATAACAACTATGAAGGAATTTTTCAGGGTTATAATAACAAGGAAGGAATATTCCCAAAGGTATTTCTGCCTACTGCCTTCGAAGGCCACAGGGTAACCCATTACCATGCCCCCTTTGGATATGGCGGGTATGGCGGATGGGGCGGTAAAAACTGCCCTACCTTAAACATTGTAGATGATTTTGAAATGACCAACGGAGAATCGCCCTTTATTTATGTTAACGGTGAAAAACAAATCAATCCTGCTTCAGGTTACTCATGGGATTTGGACTCAACCAACCCCTATTTGAACAGAGATCCCAGGTTGCAAATGGCAATCCTGACAAACGGAGATGTTTTCAGGGGCAGGCCTTACGAACCATGGGTACATGAAAACAAGGATTCTGTTGACGGTCGTGATGGACGTGAATCGCCAATAAGCACAAAAATACATGATGCCACATCAACCGGAATGAATATCAGGAAGTATATGGAAACCAAAGGGACTGAATTATTAACCGGTGAACATCGCTTTGATGAACCCTGGTGGCATTTCAGAATGGCAGAGCTTTATCTGAACTATGCCGAAGCCCTGTTTGAATCGGGTGGCGATGAGAATGTGGCAAGACAATATGTAAATAATATAAGGAACAGGACTGGGGTAGAAATGCCCCCCATTGATGATTCAGGCAATGAACTCAGGGAACGTATACGAAAAGAGAGACGTATTGAATTGTGCTACGAAGGTTACAGAATGTGGGATTTACGCCGGTGGAAAACCGCTATGGAAGTAGAGAATACTCCGCTTGAAGGTTTTGAAGTAAGGAAAATGTCGGATGGCACTTTCCGGTACAAGCGCTACAATGTGTTGAACAGAAGTTTTCTACAGCAACATTATTGGATACCCATACCCTATGATGAGATAGTTAAAAATAATGGAGACTTAAAACAAAGTCCGTATTACGACTAAACAAATCTTATCCTTAATTTTATGTATGAGGCTGTGTAAAAAGTAATTTATGCAGCCTCTTTCATTTTAACCTGAACGATAGTGAAGGAACTTCTTTAGGTGTTAGGCAAATAGTGATTCCGAATATCGAACAAGGAATGATGAATACAGAAATCAACTCACCCCTTCTTCTCTCACCTCTCACCTCTTCTTCTTCTCACCTCTCACCGCTTCTTCTCTCACCGCTTCTTCTTCTCTCACAGCTTCTTCAGCTAAAATAGGTATATTTTTTGCGATATTCCTGAGGAGGTATTCCTGTGAATTTCTTAAATGATTTCCGGAATGAAGAAAAATCATTGTAGCCTATTTTTAATGCAATATCTAAAAGATGGTTATGCGAATCCTCCATCATTGTTTTGGCTGCTTCAATTTTGGTGCGCTGCATATAAACAAACGGTGTATCGCCGGTTGCATGTTTAAAACGACGCAGAAAGTTACGCTTGCTCATATTGGTTATCCTGGCAAGTTCATCAATAGGGATAAACCCATCAACCTGTTTCTCAATGGCTTGCTGCGCAATCAATACCGACTCGTCACCATGCGTTTTTTGTCCGTTAAAAATGGTATAAGGACTTTGCAAAAACCGGTCGTTATCAATAAGGAGCAATTTCGACATAAAAATAGCGAGCTCTTTGCTGATGTATTTTTCAATAATGTAAATCATTAAATTTTGGAACGACGATGCGCCTCCGCTCATACAAATGCGGTCGTGGTCAATCATCATTCTGTCAATCACCAATTCGGTTTTTGGAAACCTTTCGGTAAACTCATGCGAATACACCCAATGTGTGGTGGCTGTTTTATAATCAAGAAGTCCGGTGGCGGCAAGAATAAAAGAACCGGTGCATACTGTAGCAATATCAGTACCTGCGCTGTATAATTCACAGATTTTTTTAATCATCTCAGCATCCGACAGTATTGCATCAATATCCCTGTCGAACCCGGGGATTACTAAAATATCAGGCCTTTTTATTTCGTAAATGTTTGTATCTGTATCGAAAAAGTTACCATAGCTGCCCTGTATCCTTTTCTCGTGGGTTGATGACACCAGGAGTAAGCTGCAGGTTTGCCTAACCTGAAATTTGTCTGCATAAACCTGTGCAATTCTGCAGGTTTTTTGGAGCATCTCGTATGAGCCTATTAAACTCCACAATGAGCATTTGGGGTATGCTAAAAATGCAATATTCATCGTATCAGTCTTTTTACAAAAGTAAATAATTAAAATGGCAATATCAACATAGCAAATTGGCAATAATGCCACCCGGAAATATGTTCACGCTTCCCTATTTTTGCTCTATAATAATAAATCACTGAATTATGGTTGACAAAAATAAACACCTGACAGCATCGTTAAATCTTGTGAACGACCGTTTACTATTAGAAGGTATTGTTGAGGGTAATACACCCATCGCAATAGATTATATTCCACCACTCGGCGATAACCTTGGATACACATCACTGGAATTGATGTTGTTAAGCTTGTCATCCTGTGTGGCAACTGCATTGTTGGTGTTGCTGCGGCGACAAGGCAAAAACATTATGAGTTTTTCTATTAAATCAGAAGGAACCCGAAGACAAACTCACCCGACAGCATTTGAAGAGATACATCTGTTCATTAACATTCAGTCTTCAGACTTAACTTCCGGGGAATATGAAAAAGCATTATCAATGGTTGAAAGTGTTTGTCCTGTATGGTATATGATCAAAGGAAGCACACAAGTAGTTTTTCATCATCAAATAACGGTCTAATATGAATAAAGTTTTACCGGAAAAGCAAACCGCCGCTGTTTGCGGATTGCTGTGCAAATCTTGTGGAATCTACATTGCAACACTTGAGAACAATACTGCCCTTTTAAAAGGTATAGCTGAGCGTTTACATATACCTTTTGAACAGGTACGATGCAACGGATGCAGGAGCAATCTGCTATCTGCCCACTGCAAAACCTGCTATTTCAGAGAATGCAGTGAAAAAAAAGAAATTGGGTTTTGCTCGGATTGCAATGAGTATCCCTGCCTTCATTTAAAGGATTTTCAAACCAAAATGCCGCACAGGGTTGAGTTGTTTCAATCGTTAGACCGGATAAAGGAAGTGGGTTGGGAAAAGTGGTATGTCGAAAATATTGCCAGACATTCCTGCACAAAATGCAATGCACTGAATGGCTGGTACGATTTTACTTGCAGAAGCTGCGGTAATAAGCCATCGAGCCGATTTGTTGCTGACAATCTTGAAGTATTAAGTAGATTTAAAAAATAATAGGATAAATCATGATAATTCAATCACTTAAATTGGTGTGTTTCTCTCCAACGGGGTCAACAAAAGCAATAGCTCAAAGTATTGCAAAAGGAGTAAATATAGAATTGGTAAAACTTTATGACATCACAAAACCTCGAGCGAGAGAAAATTTCATAGAAACAAGAGAAAATGAACTGCTTATTGTATCAGTACCTGTTTATATGGGTAGGGTACCAGCCATTATTAATAAATGGTTGCAAAATATAGAATCACACAAAACACCAGTAGTTTGTGTTGTTGTTTATGGTAACCGGACTTATGGTAATGCCTTGTTAGAACTCAAAGATATTTTAACCGGAAAAGGATGTATTCCAGTTGCAGGTGCATCATTTATTGGGGAGCATTCTTTTTCCAGTACTGAGCTACCAATAGCTAAATCACGACCAAATGCGGGCGATTTGGAATGTGCCGAAAATTTTGGAAAAAAAATAATAGAAAAGCTTCAGTCCGTTCAATCAGTTGAAGAGATTACAAAAATAAATATCCCTGGAAACTCTCCTTATGGAGGTGTTACGGAATTGTGGAGTGTAGATTTTATTGCTATTAGCGATAAGTGTACTAAACAAGGTATTTGTGCAGAAGTTTGTCCTACAGGTGCTATTAATTTAGAAAACTCGAATATTATTGACAAAGAAAAATGCATCAGTTGTTGTGCCTGTATAAAAAATTGTCCGGAAAACGCCAGATCAATAAAAGATAGTAAGGTTAAAGAGGCCGCAATTCGTCTCAATAGCTTGTTTCGAGAACCTAAAATGCCTGAGATGTTTTGTTAATCTCTGAACTTTGAACCATTTTTGGCATTTGAAATTCAAGAAATTGGTAAATGAAACACAATTTAAACAATAAACTCATACAAAAACTGAAATGAAATTAGAAGATTTAGGATTTAATGAGAAACTTGAAAAGCTTAGGTTTGACAATAACCTCAATAATTTTGAGATCGGCAGGGTTATTTCGGAGCATAAAGAAAGATATATTGTCAAAAATGAAAGGGGAGAATTTGAAGCAGAAATAACAGGGAATTTGCGGTTTACGGCGAAAAGCCGTGAAGATTTTCCCGCAGTGGGTGATTGGGTTGCATTGACAATTTTTGATCCTGATTTTTCGATTATTCATAAAATACTGCCACGATTCTCAATTATTTCAAGACAGGCAGTTGGTCAGTTCGGAGAAATTCAAATTATTGCAACAAATATTGATTATGCACTATTAGTTCAAGCTGTTGACAGAGATTTTAACATTAACCGACTCGAAAGATACCTTACCATTTGTAATTCGTCCAGAGTAAATCCGATAATTGTACTTACGAAAACAGACCTGATAAATGAACAAGTAAAAGCTGAAATTATCGAAAGCATAAATCAACGAATAAAAAATATACCAGTTTTTGCCATCAGCAATGAAACTCAGGATGGATACGAAACCTTAAAATCTATTTTGAATAAAGGTAAGACTTATTGTATGCTTGGTTCTTCCGGAGTTGGAAAATCTACTTTGTTGAATAATCTCTTAGGAAGGACGATAATGAAAACAGATGCGATTAGCCAAAGTACCAGCAAAGGCAGACATGTTACAAGTCATAGGGAATTAATAGTGCTGGAAAATGGAGGAATACTTATTGACAATCCCGGAATGCGTGAAGTCGGGATTGTTGATAATGCCAGCGGTTTGGAATCTACATTCGACAGAATAATCAGCCTTTCTAAAAATTGCAAATTCAATGATTGTACGCATACTACCGAGAAAGGGTGTTCGGTTCTTAAAGCCCTTGAACAGGGCGATATAGACAAAAGTTCTTATGAGAATTACCTAAAAATGGAAAGAGAGAAATCTTATTTTGAATCAACTATTGCTGAAAGACGAAAAAAAGATAAGGTTTTTGGTAAAATGGTAAGAACTATAAAAAAGACATCAATATAAGCATAGGCTAAGCACAAGCATTAATAATATTTTCAATTTGAGTATTTAGGGTGAAAAATCTTTGCCCAAACATTTAAAACAGATGAAATGAAATATAAGCATGAAATTATCATTGCTTCTATAGCCTCAATAAATATAGTACTGCATTTATTGCCAGGTTTTAATTTCGAATATCACAGAGATGAATTGCTTTACTTTTCATTTGTCAATCATCTGGATTTCGGGTATGCAACCACACCTCCCCTGATAGGTATTATGGCATTTATTACAAAAAGCATATTTGGGTATTCTGTCTTTTCAATAAGGTTTTTTCCAGCTTTGTTTAGTGGATTACTTGTTTATTTAACGGCCATAATTGCAAAAGAACTGAACGGGAACTTTCGTTCGCAGCTGATTTCGGCATTTGGTGTTGTTGGAACTATGTTTTTGGTTATGATTTATGGGATTTTTACCCCCTATTTTTTAGATATCTTTTTATGGACATTAGCCATTTATTTACTAATCAAATTTGTAAAAACAAAATCAGGCACTTATCTTTTGGTCTTAGGCATAGCAATTGGATTGTCTTTACTAAACAAGTACAACATTATTTTCTTTATTGTTTCTGCTTTGGTAGTGTTGCCATTTACTAAACACAGATATATTTTTTCGAATAGATTTTTTTATTGGGGGTTTTTATTATCAGTACTTATTTTTTCTCCAAATGTTATTTGGCAAATTCAGCACCATTTCCCGGTAATAAATCATATGAAAGAACTGAATGAGAGCCAACTTACAAATATTAACCGGCTTGAATTTATTTTCGGGCAGTTAATGCTTTTATTGCCTTTCACTTTTGTAATTTTGCCAGGAATTATTTTCTTTTTAGTAAATAAGCAACTCAAAGATTATCGGTTTTTATTATCTGTTTCTGCTGTTGTTATCATTCTGCTTCTGATTTTTAGAGGTAAAAGTTTTTATGCTTCAGGCCTTTACCCTTTTCTAATCGTTGTCGGGGCATTGTTTGTTGAAAAGGTTGTTGTCAACAGATATATATTTTCGGCAGTTGTG
>JAWOHT010000255.1:0-6917 GCA_046485045.1 Bacteroidales bacterium | reverse complement strand
AATGAACCGTGGGCGTGTTACCGGCAATGTAAATTACCGTATCCGGGTCAACCAGAACACTGCTTGTTCTATTGCCAAAATCCCACAAAATAGGAGATATGGTATCGGTATCAACATTTATCAGTCTGAATTTCACTTTCAGCGAATCACAACCCTCTGTAACACTGGCAACAATGTCTGGTGGTGGTTCTGGTGGCAGAACCACTATGCTCTGATTCTTTGTATCGGTGCAGCCAAAGTCATCTGTTACATTAAGTGATACATTGTAAGTGCCGGGAGCAGCATAGGAATGAATAATGTCCCTTCCTGTTCCTGTGTTTCCGTCGTCGAAATTCCATGTATAGGTGTAGGTGGCGGTAACATCAAAAGGCTGGTCAAGGTGCTCGAATGAATAAGCGTAAGGGGCAATTTCACTGGTGTCTTTCGAATTAAAATCTGCCGTTACAGTACGGTGTATTCTGATGTAGTTATACTTAGATTCAACCGGATCGCCAAGGTCATTATTAATAAATATTAACACAGGAAAAGATGAAGGAATATTATATTTAGTTGTTAATACTTCTGAAGCACTGTAAGTAGTATCAATAAAAATGCCGGGTTTATTTAAGTGCCATATAATTGAGGTAATACTATCAATGGTAGCTGTGGATGTAAAAGTAAAGTTGACCGTCAGTGAATCACACCCCTGTGTTACATCTGCACTAAAATCGTATTGCCCGTATAGCTTTATAGGCCATAACATCAGAAGAACAATGTATATTTTAATTTTTCCGGTCATCAGGTTTGCAGGGTTAAGTGATCCATTCTTTTGGTAAGGTGTTTTACCACCCTGAACTGGTAAAAAAACTCTCTTGCGAACCCTCTCAACACAGTATATACCGGTATTGCCAGCATCATCCCGATAACGCCGGCCAAATGACCTGCAATGAGTATTACCAGGAAAACCTCCATAGGGTGCGCATTAATGCTTTTTGAGAATATCAAAGGCTGATAAATCAGGTTATCAATGAGGTGCACAATAATGAAGACCAGGATCATGTATCCGGCCATTGGCAGCAGTTCGCCGTACATATCCTTGCCAATATGGATCACCATTCCGAGAACCGTGCCGAAAATGCTGCTGATGAGCGGCCCCAGATAGGGTATGATATTGAAAAAACCGGCCAACAGGCCTATTACAAGGCTATGCTGGAAACCAACCCCGACCAGCGTAAGGCCGATTGTTACAAGTACCATTATCTCGGTGATCTGCCCGAGCAATCCTACAAAATATCTCATTAATAGCGATTTAACCGATGCCATCGCGTGTTCAAATGCTTTTGAGTGTTTTTCGGGAATGACAAGCTGAATGGCATTTATAAACATTTTATCATCTTTCAGAAAGAAAAATGTAATGAACGTGATAGAGAAGAGCGTGATAAAAGCATTGCCAAGCAAATTGGCCAGCGAACCCATTATGTCTGAAAGTGTTGAAATACTCAGAAGATTTGAAAGTTTTTCAGACAGGGTTTGGGTGAGTGATACATTTTCTTCTTTTTCTATCCTGAATTTATTCAGGTATAACTCAACTTTATCAATCGGCTCCTCAAGCGAAGTTATAAGTGTTTGTATCTTCGCACCCGAAAGGTATTCCGCTTCGTTAACCACAATGGGGACAAAAATCCTGAAAAAGGTATAAAATGCTATCCAGAGCAAAACCAGCGAGGTAAGTGCACAAAACCAAGCAGGCAGATTATATTGCCTGATTTTTAGTCCTGAAAGAAAATCCACGATTGGTTTTCCTAATAATGATAAAACCAAAGATATAAGTATATAAGCTACAATGCTTTTAAAAAACCATAGGACTAATAATATCACAAGTACACCCAGTATAACAAAAATATATCTGGCAGTTTGATTCATTTTGATGAACATAATGGGTTAAAAATATAAATTAATATTTTCAATGTATTGTTAAAAACTCAAAAGAAATTAACAGGTGGATAACTTTCGGTAAATGTTTGAAATATATTTCTTGAACTTTGCTATTTTTACGATGTTATTATATTCGTGAAAAAACCAAAAAAGGAATGAGACAATACCTTGATTTGCTTGATTATGTCATTAAAAACGGACAGGAAAAGAAAGACAGGACAGGTACAGGCACAAAAAGCGTTTTTGGTTATCAGATGAGGTTTAATTTACAGGATGGTTTTCCATTATTAACAACAAAAAAGCTGCACCTTAAATCAATTCTTCATGAACTTCTCTGGTTTTTAAAAGGAGAGACAAACACCAGTTATCTTAAAGAGCATGGGGTATCTATCTGGGATGAATGGGCCGGGCCCGATGGTGAATTAGGCCATATTTACGGTTACCAGTGGAGAAGCTGGCCTTCATACAATGGCGGGCATATTGACCAGATTTCCAACCTTATAAATTCGCTCAAAAATAATCCCGATTCAAGACGGCATATCGTGAGTGCATGGAATGTTGCCGACCTTGAAAATATGAACCTGCCCCCATGCCACGTGCTTTTTCAGTTTTTTGTTGTCGGGGGTAAGATTTCATGCCAGCTTTATCAGCGAAGTGCTGATATATTTCTGGGTGTCCCTTTCAACATAGCTTCGTATTCGATACTGCTAATGATGGTGGCGCAGGTTACCGGGCTTACAGCCCATGAGTTTATCCACACCCTTGGCGATGCGCACATATACCTCAACCATATAGAACAGGTAAAGCTGCAGCTTGAAAGAACGCCCCGTTCACTACCGCAATTGAAGCTTAACCGGGAGGTTACGAATATTTTCCAATTTGAGTTTGATGATTTTGCCCTGGAAAATTACGACCCGCATCCGCACATAAAAGCGCCTATTTCGGTTTAAAAACGGTTTTATGAGGCAAATATCAATAATTGTAGCTATATCTGAAAATTTTGCAATTGGCAAGGATAACAACCTTTTATGGCATATTCCCGACGACCTCAAAAGGGTAAAAGCACTTACCTCGGGCAATGTTATCGTTATGGGCAGGAATACCTATTTTTCGCTTCCCAAAAGACCATTGCCCGACAGGGTAAACATTGTGATAACCGACAATAAAAACGATTGCTTTGATGGCTGCATTATGGCATACTCTTTCGAAGAAGCACTCAAAAAAATGAGCGGGGATAAAGAAAATTTTATCTTCGGAGGGGCTTCGATATACCGGCAGTTTTATCCATTGGCAGATAAACTTTATCTTACATTGGTGCATAAGCTCTTTGATGCTGATACTTTTTTTCCTGAAATTGACTTTCGCGAATGGAATGAAACAGAACGAAAAGATATGCCTTTTAATGCCGCTCTCGGATTTTCATATTCTTATATTACCTATATTCGAAAATAATTATTAAATCTGATCATTATGAAAAAAATTACACTTTTGCTTTCGCTTCTGCTTATAGCAAAATTTGCCGTATTTGCCCAGAGCGATGATATCTTAGGCATATGGCTTACAGATGAGGATAAATCTCAGGTAAGGATTTTCAAAGCTACCAACGGAAAATATTATGGCAAGATTGAGTGGCTGAAGGTAGACAAAGACAAAAAGGATATTGAAAACCCTGATCCGGGTTTAAAAGATAAGCCTGTACTCGGCCTTACCATACTCAAGGGCTTTTCATACAATGAAGACAAGAAACAATGGTCGGGCGGGACAATTTACGACCCGAAAGAAGGTAAGACATACGATTGCTATATGTGGTTTGAAGGAGATAACAATGTTCTCCAGATCAAAGGTTATGTCCTCGGTATGAAGTTTGTCGGAAGGAAAACCACATGGCGAAAAGAAGATAAAATACGAGATTAGGCCTCAATGTCGTTTAGTTAAGATTATGCGACCACGGAAGGGGTCGAATGTTTATAGAAAACAATGTTTTCTATGAACATATGACTCCTAAGGAGTCAAACTCATTTCACTAACTATAGGCCCCCACACAAATAGCTTTTAGCAGATAAACAGTCGGCAAAGGTTGTTTACTATGATAAAACCTTTTGGTAACAGAATTCCGAAAGGTTTTATGTTTTAATAAACCTTTAACCTATTATAAACACATATTTGTTGTTGATTTGAGGGATTTTGTCAAGTTACACCAACATAGGTTTTTTAAATCCGTTAAAGTGATAAAAGTCATAATTTAGATTAAAATGAGCAGGTTTATATATAGTTTGATTTTTATCATAGCCGCAGGGCTGAGCTCCTGTTCAGAAGAGATTATTATAAAAGAAGAACAGCTCGTTGAGGATTTGTTTTATGTAGACGATAAGCTTGCCCCATATACCGGAAAATGCAGGGTTGTATTTAGCGATAGCGACCTTACGAAAGTGATTTTGAGTTTCAGGCGGGGTAAATTGCAGGGCGAAGCGGTTTATTATTTTAAGAACGGCAAACCAAAATGGAAAGGCATTTATAAAAACGGTTTCATATCTGGTACGTGGGAGCACTGGAGCGAAAACGATGAGAAAATGTATGAGGTAAACTACGACAACGATACGCTTGAAGGTACGTTTAAAAGCTGGTATCCTTCGGGTACGCTCAAAGAGCTGGGTTGTTATGCAAACAACCGAAAAACAGGCGAATGGATTGTTTACAACGAAAGTGGTGCAATAGTTGAAACTGTTAAATATTAGGTTTTATCTTAATCACACATCTCAACTGCCTTATAAACATTCAATAATCCTCCGGTAAAAGACAGTTGTCTAAACTTTGTCTTTTTTTGTTTTTTATCAAGGACTTTTGAAGGTATTCTAACTTTTTGTTTTTTATAACTCTCTACCGACGAAAGAATAATTTCTTTTATCTCCGGTGCTGTAAGCCCGGGATAATATGATCTGAGCAGAGCCGCTGTTCCTGCAACCATTGGGGCAGCGAAGCTTGTTCCATCAAGCACATCGTAACGGTTATCAGGCTTAAGTGAATAAACATTTACACCGGGGGCAAAAAGGTCAACCGACATACGCCCGTAATTAGAAAAGCTCCCTGCCAGGTGCATGTCAGCGCTTTTGGCAGAGGCTCCGGTACAAATCCAGTGCGAAGACAGAAGCAGACCGTCTTTTGTTGTATTGTTGGGGTACTTGGGATTTTTATCTACATTTTCACCATCATTGCCGGCTGCATGCACAAGCAATACATCGTGTGCCATGGCATAACGTATGGCTTCGTCAACAAGGCCTTTTTGTGGAGAGAGGTCTTTGCCAAAACTCATATTTATTACGTGAGCACCGTTATTCACCGCATATTTTATCGCGTTGGCAATGTCTTTGTCTCTTTCATCACCATCGGGGATTGCACGAATGACCATTATTTTTACATTGTCTGCAATTCCTTTCATACCAATATTATTGTATCTGTTGCCGGCAATAATGCCCGAAACAAAGGTGCCGTGGTCGGGGGTATTGGCTGTTACATCGTTATTGCCATAAATGGAATCGTTCGGGTTTTCAGGATCATCGCCCACAATAGACCGTGGATTGAATTCAAGGTTAAAATGGTAGTTTATTTTGGTATTGACATGTTTTTTGAAATTGTTCAGTCTTTCAATATCAAAGCCGTTTTCGCTAAGGTTTACCATCATCATCCTGGCCATAGCAAATTCCCTGTTTTCGGATGTTTCGGTTGTCTTTAATTCTTCAATACTAAAGGTGTCTTTGTTGAGTGTAGATTTTATAATGCTGTCTGCCCTTAAATAGCCGGCTTCGAATTTATTTATCAAAGCCATGTCTTCTAAAGCTTTATTCAGCTTTTGGTGGTAAATTTTCCGGGCTTTTCTGTAAAGATTAAATGTCTCAAGATCTATTCCTTTAAGATTTATCGTATCTGAGGTATTAAAAACCTCTTTGTATTTTCTGTAAATACGTGTGACTTCGTATGTCTCGAATTCAATATTCTCGCCATTTGCCCCACCCAGGAAATTCCACCCGTAAATGTCATCAACAAATCCGTTTTGGTCATCATCTATTCCGTTTCCCGGTATTTCATCCTCGTTAATCCAGATTTTGCCCACCAGGTCTTCGTGGTTTATATCTACTCCGCCATCAATTACGGCCACCACCACGGGGGTTGAAATCTTATCTTTCAGCAAATGATTGTATGCCTTGTCTGTGCTGATGCCAGGTATACCATCGTTTTGCATGTCGAGGTTAAACCAGTTGTAGAATTCGACAGAATCAGCAGGGCTAATGTCCTTAACTGCCAAAGTGCCGCCTATGGGCAATATCAGACATGTTATTACGAACAAACAAAACTTTTTCATTTGTGAACCTTCCCGTTATTGTATTTCTAAATGCAGCTTATCATAAATTTCACTCGCCAATTATTTTTACCAGTACCCGTTTCTGTCTTTTACCATCGAATTCGCCATAGAATATTTGCTCCCATGGGCCGAAGTCGAGTTTACCCCCTGAAACAGCAACAATAACCTCTCTGCCCATTATCTGGCGTTTAAGATGTGCATCGGCATTATCTTCAAATCCGTTGTGACGATACTGGGAATAAGGTTTTTCGGGTGCCAGCTTTTCGAGCCAGGTTTCAAAATCGTGGTGCAACCCGCTTTCATCGTCATTTATAAAAACACTGGCGCTTATGTGCATGGCATTTATAAGTGCAAGTCCTTCTTTAATGCCGCTTTCGCGCAAACATTCATCCACCTGGGGGGTAATGTTGATATATTCTCTTCTGCGCGTAGTGTTAAACAACAACTCTTTTCTGTATGACCTCATGGTTTTTTGTTCCGGTTAATTAATATTCAGGTCTCCGATGATATTATCTATCCTCTTTTCAAGCAACTGGTTCATTTTCTCAAAGTCGCTGGTGCTATTCAGCGTATCTGTTACCCCGAAATAAAACTTTATTTTCGGTTCGGTACCCGACGGCCTTACCGATATTTTTGATCCGTCTTT
>JAWOHT010000106.1:0-9286 GCA_046485045.1 Bacteroidales bacterium | reverse complement strand
GATTAGATTTCAAAAGTAAACCTACCTCAACCATTTTCATCCACTCTGGTTTGCTTTCAACAAACAGGCTGGCCAATATGAAGGGCCCATTAGCCTTGCCGTCATTTGAAACAATAGGTTCGCTCATGTAGTATTCAAAGGAACCATCTCTGCGGGTATTTTTTTCCGGCCCCAATCCGGCAACCCTGCAAGCTGAGGTAAGTGTCAGATTTCCATTATCTTCGACTTTGATAAAGTTTTTCAAAATCCCATTGTATGCTTTAATGGCAGGTTGAAGATAAGCTTCTTCATTAAGGATGCCCTTTTTCATTCCTTTAAACATCCCATAAGCAAACATGCTCGCACACGAAGATTCCAAATAATTGCCTTCACGGTCAGGCATATTCACAACCTGATACCATAACCCGGTTTCTTCATCCTGGTGGCGAAGGAGAGCATCGGTCAAATTCTTGTACATGTCAACGATCTTTGCCCTGTCCTTATGGTCTTCCGGCAGAAAATCAAGTACATCAACAAAAGCCATGTAGAACCAACCTATTCCTCTGCCCCAAAAATTTTTAGATCGGCCAGTCTCGGGATCGGCCCAAAAGATACTTTTGCTTTCATCCCAGCCATGATAATAAAGACCTGTTTTGTCATCAAGGAGATATTTTTCTATAAGTAGGAATTGATTTGTAATATCATCGAAATCAGATGGATCGCCGAAATTCTTAACGTACTCTGCATAAAAAGGAGCCCCCATATACAGGCCATCAAGCCACATTTGATTGGTATAGATTTTTTTATGCCAGAACCCGCCTTCTGAAACCCGGGGATGCTCCCTGAGCTGATCCATAAGCGATTCCATAGCAGTTCTATAACGCTCATCCCCGGTTTTTTCATAGAAAGTGAAAAGCATTTTCCCTGCATTAATATGGTCAATATTGAATTCGTCCTTATCGTATCCCAAAATAGTTCCTGTAGAATCGATCAACTGATCCATGTAGCCCTTTTCAACATAGTCATAAAACTTCTGATCGCCTTTCATTTCCCATACTTTTAAGATGGCCATGTTAACCAATCCTGGAACGTAAGTCCAACGAGGCTTACCGTTCTTATTTCGGTTCATTTCTGATTCTGCCATCCAAACAGAATAGGTTTTTTCGACTTGATTATCTGCCTTTTTTTTACTGTTATTGCACTTTACCATCAACAAAGAAAAGGCAAGGAAAAGTGCAATATGCATTAAATTTCTCTTCATATTAAAAAATGTTTAAGTTGTTAAAAATGTGATCGATGCAAGCATGACTACTGTCTATTTCTAGAGTTCTGCTTGCATCGATGTAATCCAATTCAGCTTTTAAATATACAGAATTATATTTAAAACAGTACTACTTAGTCGCCAATATCTCGTAATAATTGAAAAAAATCATTCTACGCTTTCACCCTATCGGCATAAACCCATGGATACAGATCGATGATCATGGCAGTGTTCCTGAGTTTTGCCTATCAGTTTACCGCCATTACCAGTGAAAAACAGTTGAAAATAACCGAGCAGATCGTTTCGGCCATCAGCCCGCAGGTTTGGATGGATGGGAAAATATTTGGCATCACGTTAACCGGTATCTCATCCATGAACACCTATTCGGTACTTAGCATATTAGGTGGTGCGCTCTATTTTCAATTTAAGGGATTACCACTTTCCGCCATTCTCGATTATTTGTACCTGACGTCAATAGCCATATACCTGCCCTTTGCCCTTTGGTATTTTAATATGGAATGCCATTCTGGCAGCCATAGCCCTGATTCTATTTTTTGCGCAAACTTGCAGTAAAAATATTCAGGGTATCCATCCTTATTTCAGGAAAGGAACCAACTTTTAGTGAAGTTTATAAGCTTTTAAAACAGGCATAATGTGAAAGGGTTCAGAAATTTAATTTAATATATTTGAGCTTTATAAAAGTAGCCGAAAACCTTATTTTTCTATTCGGCGAATTTGTGTACTGGCAAACTATATGATAATGATTGACATTCAATATAAACCAAGGTAATATAGAAAGCATGGAAGCGGTATTATACAACAAAAAAGGGATGCCACATAAACTTGCTTTGTGCGAAATTGATAAACCCATCCCAAAAGATAATGAGGTGTTGATTCGGGTGCAGGTCGTTTCTTTAAATGCTGCCGACTACCGTTCAATGAAGATGGGGATGATCCCAAAGAGCAGGATATTTGGTGCAGATGTAGCCGGAATTGTTGAATCAGTAGGAAAAAATACCTCAATTTTTATGCCGGGCGATGAAGTAATCGGCGACCTTTCAAACCTTGGTTTTGGCGGTTTGGCCGAGTTTGTTGCTGCTCCTGAAAAGGCCCTGGTTTTAAAGCCCAGGCAGGTTTCTTTCGAGGCCGCTGCTACATTGCCTTTGGCCGGCATAACTGCGCTACAGGCTTTGCGCAATAAAGGAGACATTCAAAAGGGACAAAAAGTTTTAATTGTTGGCAGTGCCGGCAGCGTTGGCCCATTTGCAGTTCAATTGGCCAAATATTTCGGGGCCGAGCTTACCGGTGTTTGCAGCACAAAGAATTTGAGCCAAACCTTATCGTTGGGTGCCGATAAAGTAATTGATTACACCAAAGAGGATTTCTTGAATGGCAACGAGCGCTACGACCTGATATTAGGCATAAATGGAAATTATCCACTCTTTGCCTACAGGAAAAGCTTGAACCCCAATGGCAAATATGTCATGGTCGGAGGCTCTTTGTCCCAAATATTCAAATCCTTGTTGTTTGGATGGCTCTTGTCTTTTGGTTCAAAAAAGATGAAATCAGCAACGGCGAAAGCGAACAAACAGGATTTGGAATTTCTTGCAGGCCTTTTGGAAAATGGCAGCATCAAACCGGTAATTGAACGGCGCTATCCACTTGAAAAGACTGCCGATGCAATGGACTACCTTAGCCTGGGACACCCAACCGGAAAGGTGATTATTTTGGTTTCAGAACAGTAAATAAGTATGATAGCACTAATCCTTATCGGTTCGTTCCAGTCGGCCATGCTGTTGGCGCTGTTATTGGCAAAAAGGCAAAAAAACCTTTCAGACTATTGCCTGGCCGGCCATTTTGTTGCTTCGGCAATTTCCATAATACTGGCCTACCTCGAAATAAGCATCCGTAACAATGGCTATCCATTTCCTTGGGCAATAGCCATTTCCGTACCGTCCATTCTTCTGATCGGCCCCACTTTGTGGCTTTACATCAAATCGATTACCACCGAACGGTTCCGTTTGAAGGGCATTTATGCTCTTTTGCTGCTCCCGTTCTTTTTCGTGGTTTTTTTGCTTTCGCTCAGCTATTACATCTATCCGCATGAGGCCCGCATTATGATGGAGCAAACCGGCAGTGTTACTGCTCATTGGGTTTTTCTTGTAATCGTTGCCATGATTGGGCTTTCAAACATTGGGTATCCGCTTTGGGGTTTGTTCATGGTAAAAAGTTACCGCAACAAACTGAAATCATATTTCTCCGAAACCGGGCAAATTGATCTGTCGTGGCTAAGGTTTTTGCTGCTTTCGTCGCTGTTGGCCTATGCGGCAATCAGCGGAATGTATGCCTACAATGCGGCATTTCAAACAATTGCCTACGACACGCTTCAGGTGAGCGGTTACAGCGTTGCTTCGCTTTTTGTATTGGTAATGGGCTTTTTTGGCATCAGGCATGGCAATGTGTTTGCAAATATACAGGTGAGTTCCGATATGGAGAAAGCACTTCAGCAGCCCGGCGATCCAATATTGCCTGCGAACAACAAAGAAGAGGCGTTCATCCGCCAATTGCTTGCTTATATGAAGGAATCAAAGCCCTATCTCGACCCGGGCCTTACCTTAGGAAAGCTAAGTGCACAGATGGATACCACGCCGGAATTTCTTTCAGGCATCATTAACGGAAGCTTGTACCTCAATTTTTACGATTTTGTAAACCACTACCGTACCGAGGAATTCAAAAGACTGTGCGGTAATCCAAAAAACTCAGGCTATACCCTCATCAGCATGGCATTCGAGAGCGGGTTCAACTCAAAGGCAACATTCAACCGCGTATTCAAAAAAGAAGTGGGCTTAACACCGAGCGAGTATTTTCGTAAGGTATCAGCTTCATGATACCTGTTTTTCTGCTTTTTGAGACCCATTTTCTGTAAATTGAGACTTCCAAAAACAATTCCTTTACTTCCTTTGTGGCCAAGTTTTAAAATACATACCTATGAAAACAGCATTAATTTACGCCACATCGCACGGCACAACCGAAAAGGTTGCAAATCAAATAAAAAATGGCTTGAGAAGCGATCATGTTCAGGTGTTTAGCCTGCGACAAAACAAAAAAGTCGATCTTTCGTCTTTTGAACAGGTAGTTGTTGGCGGTTCGATACATGCCGGACAAATACAAGGATGCGTGAAAACATTTTGCAATAAAAACATGGTTGAACTGCTTCAAAAGCGGGTGGCGCTATTCATTTGCGGTATGAACAAATCCGAGTTCGAAACCGAACTCAGCAACGCTTTCCCCGAGTTATTACGAAAACATGCTGTTTGCAGCGTGGTTGTTGGGGGCGAATTCCTTTTCGGAAAAATGAATTTCATCGAGAAGCTGATTGTGCGAAAAGTATCGGGAGTATCGCAGGATGTTTCGAAGATCGATGACTCGAAAGTGAACGAGCTAATTTCAAGCTTATTATGAAAACAACAAGCATAATCTTTACCACTATGTTAATTGCCCTTTGTTCATGCCATTCGCCCAGAAAACTCTTCAAAACAGAAGCAGAGGCATTTAAGTCAGAAGTAGCTCAATCAGTTGAAACTATTTCAGAGCAGGATATTGCCCGTTTGCCCGAGCCGCTTATCCGTTATTTCAAACACTGCGGTTTTGTTGGCTCAGTTAAACCGGCTTATGCTGAAGTGTTTTTCGAAAAAAGCCGTATCAAACTAAAACCCGACCGGAAATGGATGAAACTCAAGACCCACCAATTCAATTTTGTAGCCGAGCCGGCGCGGATAGCTTACATGAAAGCTGTTATGATGGGTGTCGTCCCGTTCGAAGGACGCGACAAATACAGCAATGGACATGGGCACATGTTCGGGGTAATTGGCCGGCTTATCAAAGTTTTCGACGAGAGAGAACCCGAAATTGCCCGGGGAGCTGCCGTCGTGTTGTTGGCCGAAGCGCTACTGATTCCGACATATGCACTGCAGGATTACATCATTTGGGAGCCTGTTGATGAAAATACGGCAAATGCCCGGTTCGTGCACAAAGGGGTGGATGTTGGGGGCACTTTCCATTTTAACAAACAGGGCGAATACATCCGTTTCACCTCCAACGACCGACCCTTTCCGAACCCCGATGGCACTTACACCAAACAGCCCTACACCATCGAGATCAGAAGCTATCGGCAACAAGACAAACAGCTGATTGCTAAAGATGTAGCGGCAATTTGGAACCTGCCCCAAGGCGATTTTGAATATTGGACAGGTACAATCAGCGAGATACGCTGGGAACCTTAAGTTCAAAAAATGTAATGATCATAAAGAAGATGATAAATGAACATGTTATAAATTTCTATTTTTTATCATTTAAAATTAATGGAAATTTGGCATCAAATAATAAACAATAAAAATATGATTGACGAAGTGTTTTATGAGATTTTTAGCAATTTGCCTCGGCAAGGCCCCGGCGATGTTTGCGTGTCGCTTGATGCTTTGAAAAGTATTCCGTTTTCAACTTCAAAAATCCGAATGGCTGATATTGGCTGCGGAACAGGTTTCCAGACACTTTATCTGGCACAGCATATAAAAGGGAGCATTCTCGCAATCGACAATTATCAACCTTTCCTTGATGAATTACAGCAAAAGGCTAAAGCTGTGGGATTAGGCTCTGTTTTATCGGTGCAGTTGGGCGATATGGGAACACTAGATTTGCCATTATCGCATTTTGATGTGCTGTGGTCCGAAGGTGCCATATATATTACAGGTATTAAGAACGGATTGCAAAATTGGAGAAAATTTATTAAGCCACAGGGCTATATTGTATTTTCTGATGTTTGCTGGTTAAAGCCAAATCCACCGGCAGAGCTTGCCGATTTTTGGAATAGTGAATATCCGGGAATGATGGATGACTCGCAAATACGGGAGCTTATTAAGGATAACGATTATACGCTAACTAATGAATTTTTATTGCCGGCTTCATCATGGGTAAATAATTATTACTACCCGGTTTCGTTGAATGTTGCCCGATTACGGATTAAATATCAACACGAGCCCGACAAGCTTGAAATCATTGAAAGCGTTCAACACGAGATAGATATTTTCGATAAATATTCTGACTATTATTCATACATGTTATATGTAGTAAAATCGAATAGTTAGCTAAAAAAGTATGGATACTACTACAACAAGATACTTGAAGTGAAAAAATAGCGACATGAAACATAATACACGATTATAAAAAAATAGATGAAAACAAACGTGGTAATCAGAACATTCGTATTAGCAACTCTGATGTTATTAGCATTGTCTAATGCACATTCTCAAAATACATTAACCCAAACAGTAAGAGGTACAATCAAAGATGCCAATTCAAAAATTCCCTTGATTGGTGCAGCCATAATAGTAGAAGGTATTGAACCTGTAATTGGAACTATAACCGACTTCGATGGAAATTTCCGTCTGGAAAGAGTGCCTGTAGGAAGGCATAATTTTAAGGTAAGCTATATTGGATATGAACCTTTTACGGTTTTAGAAATTCTGGTTGGTTCAGGTAAAGAGGTAGTACTTAATATCGAACTTAAAGAATCCTCACTAACACTAAACGAGGTGGTAATTCGGGCAAATACGAACAAAGACCGACCAGTAAATTCAATGGCAACATTGAGTGCACGCACTTTTAGCGTTGAAGAAACCAGTCGGTATGCAGGAGGATTTGACGATCCAGCCCGTTTGGCTTCTGCTTTTGCAGGGGTAACAACCACTCAAACTACAAGTAATGCCATTATCATCAGGGGCAACTCTCCAAGAGGGGTATTATGGCGTTTCGAAGGCGTTGATATTCCTGCTGCCTTTCATTTTCCTAATGTCGATTTTATTGGTGGTGGTGGTTTTACTGTGTTAAGTAACCAGATGCTAAGAAATTCTGACTTTTACACCGGGGCATTTCCTGCAGAATACGGCAATGCCAGTTCGGGTGTGTTTGATATTAAAATGCGTACAGGAAACGCTCAAAAAAGAGAATATACTGCAGGAATTAGTATGATAGGAATAGATTTTTCGGCAGAAGGGCCATTTGTGAATGGTAAAAAAGCAACCTATTTGTTTAATTACCGTTATTCTACCCTCGGGCTTATCGGTTCTTTGATAAACTTACCTAATCTGCCAACTTTTCAGGATTTAAGTTTTAATTTCAATTTCCCAACAAAAAATGCCGGAACATTCTCCTTTTGGGGATTGGGTGCTGATGATATTAATAAAAAAACAGCAGAGTCTGATACCACAAAATGGGAAACTGACTATGACCGTACGGGTCTGGGTTATTTCAACCGCTTTGGAGCGATTGGGTTTTCACACCGTATCTCATTAGGTAATAACACATTTATTCAATCTACCATAAGCGCTGATGGAATGAGATATGAAATGGACAAAAAAGAATACACATTTGATTCAAGCTTACTTCCAACCGATTATATTAATAGTACTGAGGGAAAATATACATTAAGGTCAATTGTAAACCATAAGTTTAGCAAAAAAGTAAGTTCGCGAACAGGAATAACACTGAATAGTTTATTCTTTGACAACAACTTGAAAAAGGCTTTTAGGGATAATCCGGAAGTGATGTCAACCTTTGTGAATAGCAGCGGTAAAGGATTTTCGGCTCAGGCATTTTCTCAAATAAAAGTAGAGCTTTTGCCCAACCTCTCGACCAACATTGGTTTTCATACAATGTATCTCGATGTGAACGAAAAAGCAACGTTTGAACCACGGGCAGGTTTAAGTTGGAACTTTACACAAAATGACGAGATAAGTGTCGCTTACGGATTACATTCCCAAATGGAAGAGTTGCGGACTTATTATTCACAAACCAACAATAACGGCATTATTGAGACGCCAAACAAAAATATAGACTTTATGAAATCGCACCATTTGGTTCTGGGATACAGCCGAAAAGTAAGCGATGTAATGCGGATTAAAATTGAACCATATTATCAAATATTGCAGGATATTGCAGTTTATCCAAACAGTTCGTTCTCGATTATAAATGTTACTTCAAACTGGGCAATCAACCGCAAATTGGAAAACAGTGGTACTGGCAAAAACTACGGAATTGATTTAACCGTTGAACGATTCCTGAAAGATGGATATTACTATTTAATCACCACATCTTTATTTGATTCAAAATATGTTGGCGGCAATGGAAAAGAATACAGCACACGTTTCAACAGAGGAAATGTTGTAAACCTGCTTGCCGGAAAAGAATGGATGGTTAAAGATAAAAACATCCTTAGCCTTAGCGTAAAAGTAACCTATATGGGCGGTTTACGCTACACTCCGGCTCTGCATGACGAATCTGTTGCAGCACAAATGTATATGCCCGACAATTCACAGGCATATGCCAGGCAGTTCCCTTCATCAACAGGTGTTGATTTTACAATCAGTTACCGGATAAACAAAGCAAAATACACCGGGGTATGGTCTTTAATGGTGAAAAATGCCTTGATGCAACCCGATTATTCCGATCCATTCTACGATTTTATTACACAAGATGTTATTATCGACAAGATAAAGATGCCTATTCCATCACTTGGATATAAAATTGAGTTTTAATGCAAATTGTGATGAATTAGGTTTTCAATCGGTGCTTGATTATTTGGTGTAGAAAAAATTGTGCCCTAATGGACTTGCTTTTTTGAACAATTAGAAACAAAAAGTTATAAAAACGGCACGCAAGCGGAATAGCAATAAGGGTTTCATTAGTATGCGAAGGTTTGTAGCCCGCTTCAATTTTTAATGTACCTTGAAAGAACAGTTCGTCAAATGATTGAGTAAAGACTAAAGAAAATTCTCGACCCTCATTTCAATGTATTATTTTTTGTTGTATTAAAAAATGTATTACTTTTGTCGAACGAACATTCGGTTTTAAGATGAAAGAAACCAGACAAACAATTCTACAGAAGGCATTTATTATATTCCTTGAAAAAGGATATCATGGAACAAGTATTACCGATATTCAAAATCAACTTGATATAGGTAGGGCAACTTTGTATCATCATTTCACCAA
>JAWOHT010000229.1:0-6540 GCA_046485045.1 Bacteroidales bacterium | reverse complement strand
CGCGGTGAAATTCACCCCTTCGGCCTATCCGGCTACGGTGATCGGAGGCAAGATCTATGTGGGCGACGGCAGTTTCCCCGGACCGTTCCTGGGAACCCAGTTCGGCATTGCCGTATTCGACGATGATAATTGTACCCTTATTTAAATACATAACCCAAACACACAAGAGCGCTGAACCAATTAATATAGCAGGAATTGACCTGACTCTAAGTAATGGAAACCTTCCATTCACCAGTCATTTATATGAAATATTGTATCCCTTAGATGCAGAGTATGCCAAGGAGTTCTATAAATACGATTCTATATTCTCCATTGAAGGTGTACAGTATTACTGGATGGGCAACCTCTTCTCTTCTGATGATCGGAATAAAAGATTAAAATTTGAACAAGAACACCTGAACAGATACATACAACTTCTTCAATATCTTGAGGATAATAAATACAGAATAAGAAGCGATATAGATTTGAAATCTGCTAAACATTATATTCAAAACCGGATCGATTACATTCACTGGAGAGCACAGGACACAACTTATATGGCTGAACAATTAAATGTGACTGAAAAACATTGGACAGCATCAAGATTATTAAGCAGGTATAGAGATGCCCGGATGTCAAATAACCTAGTGTTTTTATCTGAACAATTGTATCCGGATGAAAAAATAATTGTTTGGGCTCATAATGCACATATTCAGAAGTATGGTAATGACATGCCTAATCACCCTGGAATATTTGAGCGTGCTTATACAATACCATTGTTTTGCTACGAAGGAGAAGGTTCCTGGGGCAAATCGTTTGACCCAAGCAGTGCAGATAATATCTATAGGTTTATTATTTCTGAAGACAGTACTTCAATAGAAAAGATCCTGAACTCAACAGGATATGCTATAAGCTTTGTTGATATGCAGAATGAAACAAAATCCAATGGTAATTCTTGGATGTTTGATAAATCCAGGTTCCATTTCTGGGATGGTAGCAATAATTCAGAAGTAAATGCAATTAGGAATCTATATGACGGGATAATTCTTATAAAACAAGTAAATCCTCCAACCTACCTTAACTATGACTATAAATACTTCAAAGAAGTAATTGAGAAGACAAAAAAAACTAGGCACAACATGCGGTATAATTAATTGGCATCACACCCGAACCGCCAGCCTGCTTAACGCAGGGGCGGCCAACTAATCATACCGCCGACCGTTATAGCCTATTGTAAAAAAAAATGTTAACTAACAAAAACAAAATTATATGAAAAAATTATTTCCAATAATTGCAGCAATAGCTGTTCTATGCAGTTGTGACCCCGTAGCCGAAATGGAGGCTAATATCTTTAATCTAACAAATGAAGACTTGATTATTGAATTTGTGTCATCTAAAGAATCCAGAAGGAAAAATTTGGAAATCCCAAAAGGTGAAATGAGGCTGTTTGAAGAAGTTTATGATGTTGGAAATGATTTTCTTGAACCCGCGTTATATTATTATGATTCAGTCGTTGTTAAAAATAATGCAGAACAGATACTTAAAATTTATAAACCAAATGACACAGGAAAGAATATTTATAACATTGATGACTATTGGTTTTTAAATGAACCTTCAAAAAGATTTTTTAAATACGTGTATGAAATCAACAACGAAGATATAGAATAAACCTTTTTTCACAAATTGTTATACACAACGCAAGCCAAAGTGCTTAAATGAAAGTAATTGAAATAAATAGACTTATATTCAAGTAGGCAGACAATTTCTTTATATAATTGCCTGCGTGTAGCTGGAAACCGTTAAAGACTTTTGTAAAAAAATATTAACTAACAAAAACAAAGTTATATGAATAAGAAAATTTTACCAGGTGTAGGAATCATTATTGTCACTCTAATCTTGGTCGCAATAAATGAGTTTACTGAATTGACCTTTATTAAGGACTATGCACTAATATTTATTGTCGCAGGTATGTTATTTGGTGTTTGGATGTCAAAACTATCTGATAAATCAAATAAAACAAAATGACAGCAAATCAATATATGTTTCTAATACTGATAAAAAACTTGACGAATTTTGAGAAAATTTTTCGAAAACGAAACAGGAATTGAAGTATAGAACAAAGAAAAATATATGTCGACCAATAAAAGTAGAAGAACAACAGGCTATAACAGCCGTATTGCAAAAGCGGGGGTTTCGTACTTCTATGACAGTGAAGTGCTAAATTCAAGCTTTGTGCATTTAATGAGGTTTAGTGCTGAAAATCCCCGCCTTCGCAAAGCGGCAAAACGCTAGCACCAAGGCGGCTGGCTGCGTATTAATATACTTGTATAGACATACAAATATTTTCTGTTAATTTGTAAACTGAATTTATTTAATGTATCTAACATAATTATGAAAAAAAGAACAATTCTTGTTTTGATTTCGATGATTTCGATAATGCTATATCGCTGCAATACTCCGGAAAAGAATATAGCAGAAATAGAAAAAAATAAAACACTAACCTTGTCATTCCAAGGGCCGAAAACATCAGAAAATGATTCGGTGAACCCGTTTTTACATTATTTACTGCTTGTTGAATTTAATAATAATGAATCTGCAACAATGGTCCGCGGCTTTTATGCCGCTGATGGAAATGCAGCTAATTCAGGTTCAGATTCAGGGGCTATATGGCAAGTGAGATTTATTCCTGAGGTTTCAGGCAAATGGACTTTTTCAGCTAAACTATATAAAGGTGATTCTGTAGCCGTAAATAACAACATTGAAAATGCAGAACTAATTGAACTGATTAATAGTACCGGAAAGTTTATTGTTGTTGATTCAGAAAAAAGAGCTAATGATAAAAGTTTTAAAGGGCGATTAATTGCAAAGAACGGATATTTTAAATTTCGTGACACGAATGAATATTTCCTTAAGGTGGGTGCAAATAGTCCTGAGAACTTTTTAGCTTATTCAGGTTTTGATAATACATTTCGTCTTGAAGATTCAAAAAAAGAGGGAGAAGCACAAACAAATTTAAAGATCCATTCTTATGAACCTCATTTAAAAGACTGGAATGAAGGTGATCCAACATGGAAAGGCGGAGAAGGCAAGGCTATAATAGGAGCTGTTAACTACTTGGCCTCTAAGGGGATGAATGTCATATACTTTTTAACATTTAATATAAATGGTGATGGTAAAGATGTCTGGATGTATACCCATCCTGATGACTTTACCAGGTTTGATGTTAGTAAATTGGATCAATGGGAGATTGTATTCCGACACATGCAATCGAAAGGCATTTTAATGCATGTTGTGCTACAAGAAACGGAAAATGAGACTTTACTTGATAATGGTGATATGGGACCTATCCGTATGCTGTATTACCATGAACTAATAGCTCGTTTTGGGCATCATTTTGGGCTTGTTTGGAATCTGGGGGAAGAGAATGGACCAGTACCCTGGGCAAAGGATATGCCATCACAGAACGATACACAACGCAAAGCAATGGCGAAATTCATTAAAGAAAACGATCCGTATAATCATCCGGTAGTATTGCACACTTTACCCAATGAAGAAATAAGAAAGGATATTGTATCAAATATGCTTGGTTTTGAGTATCTTGATGGTATTTCGCTCCAACATGCTGAGCGGGAGACTGCACCTGAGACAGTTTCGCAGTGGAAATCTAAATCGGATAGTGCCGGTCACCCTTGGTTAATTACCATGGATGAAATTGGAATGTGGCACACAGGAGCCAAAACCGATACAGCAGATCCTAATCATCAAACCCTTACAAGATATGCGCTTTGGGGTACCCTGTTGTCAGGTGCATCCGGTGTAGAGTGGTACTTTGGAGCACAGACAGCAGAAAACGATTTGAATACCGAAAATTGGCGATTACGCAACCAGCTTTGGGAAATTAGTAATCATGCCAAGGTGTTTTTTGAGAAGTATTTACCTTACTGGGAAATGAACCCAAGGCCTGAATTAATAAATACACAAGAAGCTTATTGTTTATGTAAAACAAATGAAATTTATGCCGTATATATTCCAAACTATAAATCATCTAAGATTAATTTACACGAGGCAACAGGAGAATTTCAGGTTTATTGGTATAACCCTTTCACAGGTGGTGAGTTAAAAACCGGCACAGTAAAGTCTTTTACAGGAGGCGATAAGGTAGATTTGGGGAATCCTCCATCAAGAATTGGTGAAGACTGGGTAATTCTTTTATCTAAAAATATTTATAGGAGAAAAAAATAATGAAAAGAACTCTTATCCTTCTTATGCTTTCTTTATCTTTTGCCTGTTCGGAAAAAGTCTCCGAGCTAAAGCTGCCTGACTACATAACCCTGGAACAGGAAATCGGCGAACGACCTGACTGGCATCCGACCAGCTCTGACAAGTATATTTTTGTGGATAAACCCGGAGGGAAACCTTTTGAGAAAACGATCTCCACTGGTGAAGTTCGGTCCATCCTTCCTCCGGACTGCAATAATTGCAAAATGTGGCGGATCTATTACTTAAAGAATGGCGATTACCTAATGACCATTGGACCTACTCGTGATAGTGCCACAATTCAGATAGTTTGTAAAGATCTTGACAAACCTGCCTGGAAAACAGGCATCATCGCTCACGAGGGTATTGCGGTTTCACGGCATTCCTGGCAACTTGCCTGGACCAATGGCCCTGACATCCATTATGGCGAAATCGTTTATGGTAACGATGACGTACCAGCCCTGGAGAATATTCGGGTTATTCTGAATGTGGACGAACTCAAGGTTCGCGACCAGAATATACCCGGTGAAGGAGCCGGCGCCACCCAGTACCTGGACTATCATGAACCACAGAACTGGCGACCGCCTCACGACAGAGAACTAATTTTCAGTCGTTATGGCACATCAACCACCGACAAATACTCATGCGAGGTATGGACCTGGAATATGGACACAGACGAGATCAAAAACATATCTAACCGACACGCCTACTACGACGAACCGGAAGGTGTATTTCCCGATGGCCAATATACCCTGGTAGAATGCGATATGTTCCTCCCTGTTAGCCAACATGCCCAGATTTTAGACCTCTACATGATGCCGCTCGACAGCGCTGGCAATAACATGGTCCGGCTGACCTACTTTGGCGACTATAAAATGCCCAACAGTGACGTCATTTACAAGGCAAACCAAGGCGTCATATCTGAAGATGGAAAATATATGCTCTTTGGAGAAGGACGCTCCAATACTAACGACCAGCCTGGTACCGGATTTGGAATATACCTGTTCGATTTCGAGGCAGCGGGCATCAATGTGAATCCCGGGGTTGGTGCAGACACATCTAAAATTGACCCTGTGAGATCTAGCAGTCTTCCGGAAGACCATTAATCAGAGGATTATCACGTCTTCCCCTGACACAATAATTTTGAGTGCTAAAAAAGCCCAGGTGCTAATAAGTGGTTAATAAAATGCAGGTTTTCAGCGGATTAGGAAACTCTCCCACTTTTTCGTAGCTTCGTAGCGTGGGACAGTGAACCGTTTCAAACTTCTGCACTTTACCAACCCCCAGCCGTTGTGCAGCATATTAACCACCCGAACAAATTAATATTTAATATAAAATACATAGTTCTATGAGCACTTTAAAAAATATTATAAAAAATAGAATGAAAACAAGTATTTCTTTAATTTCCATAGGAATCTTGCTGATTATATTTTCATGTGAGAAAAATGTTGAATTGAGTGGAAATATTGTTAATGACCCAGAACTATTGAATTATCTTTATGAACACGCGACTGATACAGTTCTAGTTGCAAATCAACAGTTGTTTATGGAGACTTATCTATATAGAAATTTCACCCCTGGTGTTTTACCTTCTGAGAGAAACAATAGATTAATCGTTACACTCTCAATTGTAAACGTTGACAGCTTAGTTATCACAGAAAAACTAAAAGCAATAGAACTCTTTGTAATAAAAGGAGAACAGATTTGGAAATCCATACCAAAAGATGATAATAATTATTCGCCGGAATTTAAAAAGAATCTAATAAGCAGAAATGGACCTGAATGGGGAACAGACATTTATGTTGACGTGGTATTAAAAATCGAAGATTTGGAAAATTCAAATTATAAATATTTAATATCAAAAGAACAACAAATTCATAGAGTTGAATAAATACGCTGCACAACACGGTATAGCCAATCCCGCAAGTGCGGGACTGCTACTTGGTGGTGCGGGGTAAAGTGGTAGTTTGGTCCCGCACAGCCTGTCCCGTCTATATGGGATGCGGGACGGGGTAAAGTGGTAGTTTTGTCTCGCCTTAGGCGAGATAGCGGTGGATATAGCCACAACTCTTCTATTAGGGCCAGATTTTCAATCATTTGGTTTTAAAAGAAATGTGTTATATATTGGGCAGGCAAAGTGGCTCCTGTTTTGCAACTGCTACCAGCCTGCACTTAAGGCCTCTAAAAGTAAATGAGAGAAAATCCAACTTAACAAAGCCCTGAAAGAATGAAAAAAGCATTCCTGTTGTTACCAGTTTTATGTTACCTGGTGGCCTGTGAACCACAGCCTATTGAACCAGAGCC
>JAWOHT010000103.1:0-2599 GCA_046485045.1 Bacteroidales bacterium | reverse complement strand
CTGGTGAAATGCACCAGATCGGTGTGCTAAGCCTGGTTGTCATGCTCCGCTGGCGTGGCTGGGATATTAAATATTTTGGTCAGAACCTCAGTTTGGAGAGAATTATTGAAACACTGAATGTGATTCAACCGAATGGACTTCTGTTTACAGCAACAACCAAAGAAAGTGCACTGGCTTTAAAACCATTAAGTACTATTTTAGAAAAGTATCCTTATGAAAAACCGTTGGTATTTATTGGCGGGCAGGCATTCCAAAATAACCCGGAAATAATTCACCAAATGCCAGGAGAGGTGATCAATTTTTCACCTGGCAAGAATATTGAAGTAATAGAGAAGCAAATTTACCGCAAGATTGCGAAATTAAAAAAGTAACTTCTCTGTTAAAATCAGTAAGAATTATGACCGATAAAAAACGTTTGTTTTCAATTTTCTTGATTGTGTTTATTGATCTGCTAGGGTTTAGCGTTATCTTACCGCTTCTGCCTTTTTATGCTGAAACCTTTGGCGCAAATGCTACCACAGTTGGCTTTTTGGTAGCCATATATGCTGCTGGCCAGATGTTTAGTGCCCCTATCCTGGGCCGATTATCTGACCGCTATGGTCGTCGTCCTTTCCTGATCATCAGTATTTTCGGGGGAGCTATTAGTTTTTTCATGCTGGGGTTTGCTAACAATCTCACCATGTTGTTTCTTGCCCGTCTCACAGCAGGTTTGACAGCTGGAAATATCAGTGTAGCCCAGGCATATATCACAGACATAACGGACGACAAAAGTCGTGCTCGTGGACTCGGTCTGATTGGAGCTGCATTTGGGCTTGGATTTATCATTGGCCCTGCAATGGGTGGAATTTTGAGTCAGTGGGGATACTCAGTACCGGCTTTTCTGGCAGCTGGAATTGCAACATTAAATCTGTTAATCGTTTTCTTGTGGCTCCCAGAATCATTGACAGTAGAACGAAAGAATGAGATCTTATTGCAGAAAAAACCTCCTATCTCAATTAATTCTGTAATCGCAACTTTAAAAAAACCCATTGTTGGTCCACTCTTAAACACCCGAATTTTTTATGGATTTGCCTTTGCTTTATTTCAATCTGTTTTTGCCTTATATGGACAATATCGCTTTGGTTTGAACGCGCAGAATATCGGTTATATCCTTACATATGTAGGAATCATATCGGTGGTTACCCAGGGATTTCTGGTAGGAAAAATTTCTGATCGATTTCCTGATCACAAAATTATCTTAGTTTCCACAACAATAATCGCCTTCAGTTTTCTTGCCTGGGCATTTGCTCCGAATAGGATTTTTTTACTTATCATCCTGTTACCCATCGCCATGAATGCTGGTATCCTAAACACAATTATCAATTCCGCTCTTACCAAAGCTGTTCCGCCAATAGAATTTGGAGGCATCCTGGGTCTCTCTGCTTCTTTAGAGAGTGCGACGCGGGTGATTGCTCCTTCATTGGGAGGTTTTCTACTTGAGAGGTTTGGAACATCTGCCCCTGGGTTGCTGGCAGGTATCATATTATTATGGTTATCAACTTACGTTTTCAGACTTATTTTTAGTCCTCAAAAGGTAGCCAGCGTTAATCCAGCAAAAATATAAGTTTAAATTTCTGACCTTAACAATCAAGGAATATGGAATAATTTCAGATTTTATTGTATAAAGCCAGATTGAAAACAACCCGGATTCTACGTCGCCTAATCAGTGAAGGATAGTCACTTTTAGAAAACAGACCTTATTTATGGCAAAAATAGGCTATTTTAGGCGTTTTTCATCCTTTTTGAACCAAAATCGCCACTTTTTGACCTAATTTTAAGATGTTCAAATAAATATCTTCAGGTTTGTAATTTCACCCTATGGGTGAAATAAAACCACGAATAAAGATCACATGTTAAAATTAAGATAAAGAGTATTTTTGCAATAAAGGATGTTGAAGTGATCCATAAAATTGTTTTTGCAGCCAGGAATCTGACATCAAACGCGGGCTTGTTTCTACTGCTGGAAAATGCAAAGGCCAATGGGATTTTTAATCTAATTAACACCGTCCTTGTATTTGATCGCCCATCGACCAACAAAATCAAGATGAACCACATCAAGACGATGCTCTGCGGCCACTATATCGGGATCGATAGACTGGAAAGAATTAAACTTCTGCAAGGTGATCCGCTGGTTGAAGCGTTTGAGATTTCGGTGAAAGAACCTGAAACGGTATCACGGTTTTTAGGTAACTTCAACCATAAAACAACACAAATGCTGCGATACATCAATTTCAAGGTCTTCAAAAAGCTGTTGAGAAAGAAAAAACTAAAATCTATTACCATTGCCATCGACAGCAGCGTGGTCAATGTCGAAGGTCATCAAGAGGGAACAGCGAAGGGTTATAATCCAAAAAAGCCCGGTAATTTGTGTTACAACATCCAGTTTGCCTTCTGTGATGAACTGAAGGCCTACCTTACTGGCTTTGTGCGCAGCGGCAACACGTACACCGCAAACGGCGCTGCCGAAATGATCAAAGAAATCGTTGCCCATATTAAGACCGATGATTTGGAAATCTTGTTCCGCATGGACAGTGGGTACTTTGATGACGATATCATTACA
>JAWOHT010000131.1:0-3723 GCA_046485045.1 Bacteroidales bacterium | reverse complement strand
GAACAGGCATATTTGTGAATTCGGGAATTACAGAACAAGCGAACAACAGAATGTGGAAGTATTTTTTCTTGGCATCAACATCATGTCTGATGTCTGATTTCAGATTACAGAAGATACGGCGTTGACGCTGAGTGCGTTTTTTGGAAATTCACCCGGGTTTTGGCCTGGCTTGCAGAACGATTACGACATTGAAGAAGAAAGGCAGTCCAAAAAAGCTGAACTGAGCGGGATCAGGCCGCTTGGGTTCTTATTGAGTGTTTCTCACCACGCTCTTTATAAAAAGTTTCATATTCAAGTCCGTTTCGCCCTTGTCTTATTGTTAAACCAATTTTGTCATTGTCGTCAGTAGAGCCGAAAAGTCCGTGAAGGAAATATTGGTCTTCATCAATTCCCTTTTCTTTTAACTTGTTATGTAAGTCTGAGATTGTCATTCTATGTGTATCATATCAATTCAGATTCCAAAAGAGTCAATGGAAATTGAGAACCTTCATCCTGTAAAAGTCCTTTTACCTTAATTGCTTTAAGTTGTTCTAATCGTTTTTCGTCACTCTTATTTTTTAAAATGACAGTCAAATTTCTTTTACTTCCTTTATAGTCAACAATGGTCGATAAGTAATGATGTCCACCGTCAGCTCCGGTTGATTTGATTTTAAAGTCGCTTATTTCAAATTCTGCTGTCATTTATTGATTCTGTGTCGTCTTTTTAAATGCCCTAACGGTTTTCGTATAAGGTGTCGTGCTGCCTTTGCTATCAAACAGCACCAAGCCTTGGTTAAAAATACTAAAATAACAAATTGCACAAAACTGTCAAAAAAGCGAGGCAGCATGCACTTTATACGATGTTAGGCATAGTAATCATCTTCTTATCTTTTCCATACATTTCATTTTCTGATCATTTGAAACACTTTTTACTGAACCAGATAAAATACTATCTAAACTATATTCTGAAATCAAAGAGTCAAATATACATTTGCAATATTCAGTTGCTTGAATCGAGTCTAAATTATGTGAGTTTATTTCGGCTTTTACACATAAATTTATCAATCTGTTTCTTTGAATTTCTGCGTAAAATGGCTCCAAGTTTTTATCTAAGGAATCAACACATTCTTTTATTAATGGAGATAACAATTCAATTTGTTTTGCCTGTGGTTCATTTAAGATTGAATTATATTGAGTCAGAGTCAAATTACTAACTATATTGTCAGCTAAACAATCACAGTATGTATTAATGATTCTTTCATATGTTGCGTACTCTGGGTGGATTACAAGCAATTCATTCTTTGAGTTTTTTTTAAAATTTAATATTGCCTCTTCTGTCCAATCATTTGTTCTGTTTTTAGATTTTTTAATCAGTCTTATCGAAGAAAAAATAATCGATGAAAGAAGTACAACAGCGATTATAACATTTTGAATATTCTTACTAGTCATAGTGTCGTGTCCTTATTATGCCTAACGGTTGGTACATATTGTCGGGGCGGATTTCGGGGAGCGTTCCTGTCCGAAGGACACGGAACTGCGAAACGAGAATCCGCAGTTGGGGTACCACCGAACCCGCCCTGCAATATGTACTTTGTTATGGCACTGTGGTTTTCATTTCATATCTATTTTTAACGGTAAATCTCCTTTAAGTCTAATATCGTTAATTTTAAAAAGCTGTTTCCAGTTCAATCCTTTGCTTGTCAAATCGTAATCACCAATGTATGACTTGTAATAATCATCGAATCTTTTGGGGATTGAATCTGTTTCCATAAAATATCCAGTCCGAGAATTATAAATTATAGCTGTTATAAGATTTTCTTTAATCCCAATTTGTCTTATTGTTTCAGCAAGGTCAATTGCTCGAATTTTTTGTTTGTTAATATCAAGAACGATGTAGCCAGAATAAAAATTGACATTGTCATTTGGAAAAAGATTCTGTTTTGATAAAACCTCATAATCCAGATTCAGATATTTTCCAGTATTGTCATCGTTTACTTCTCCTTTTTGTCCACCAGAGCATGAAGCCAGAAAGAAGAGAATTAGTAGAAATGGTATTTTTTTTCGAAGTGTCATTTTTGGTTTTTTAGTCTCAATATTTTAGTCAATACAAGTGTGTCGTTTCGCTATTTTCACCATGTGCCATAACGGTTCAGGTATAGGTGTTATGTTTGAAAACGAAAAAGCATAAGCTAAAATTTTTAATTTAGTTAGCGACAAAACTAATTACAAACTAAAAACATAGCTTATGCGAAACGAAATTACGAAAGATTCATTTAAAGGACAATCATTTTACGTTGGAATTGACTCCCATAAGAAAAACTGGACTGTGACGATTTTAGGAGAACAATACGAGCATAAAACTTATAGCCAAAACCCTGACCCGGAGTTGTTAGCAGGCTATTTAAACCGGAACTTTCCCGGGGCCAGTTATCATGCTGTTTATGAAGCTGGATTTAGTGGGTTTGAAACATGCCGGAAGCTGAACCAGTTAGGCATTAATTGTATTGTGGTACACCCGGCCGATGTTCCCACCACCCAAAAGGAGAAAGAACAGAAAACCGATAAAGCAGATAGCCGCAAGCTGGCCAGGTCATTGCGCAGCAATGAATTTGAAGCCATCAACATACCTGATCCGCAGCTTGAAGCCGACCGGGCCCTGGTGCGGCAACGGTTTCGACAGGTCAAAGATGTGTCACGTACCAAAAACAGGATCAAATCGCTGCTCTTCCAGTTTGGGATAGCCATCCCTGAGCGTTTCACTTCAGCACAAACAAGGCATTGGTCAAAGGTATATCTCAACTGGTTAAAAAGCCTGGAAGTTGAGCATGAGAGCCTAAAACAGGCAATTGACAATTATATCCGCATAGGTGAAAGCCAGCGGCAAGAACTTCTGCTATTGGAAAAACAAATAAGAAAGTTGTCACTCTCCGGTAGCTATAAAGACAATTACAGTTTACTGCTGAGCATCCCTGGTGTTGGCCCAATAACAGCCATAACCTTTTTGACCCAGATTGGCCATATTGGCCGGTTTGCACGCTTGGATGACTTATGCAACTATGTTGGGCTTGTCCCCGGGATGTATGGATCGGGCGATAAGATGCAGGTTGGCAAATTAACCAGACGTGGAAGAAAAGAGTTGAAGATAATGCTGATAGAAGCATCGTGGCAGGCCATTCGCAAAGATCCGGCAATGATGCTGAAATTCAACGAACTGAGCAAAAGGATGAACAAAAACAAAGCCATCATCCGCATTGCCAGGAAGCTTCTAAGCCGTATGCGCTTTGTGCTTTTAAACCGGCAACCTTACAGTTTAGGGGTTGTCGAGTGAACCGATAATGAACCTTCAAGACCTTGAAAAATTGGACAGGGGACCAAACGGAATACTGTGATTGCAGCAACTGGTATCCAGGAAAGACTGCTACGTATAGGTTACGTCCCCTTCCTCTTTAAAATGAAAAACACATTGCGGCAATGGAACGACCGCTGATAGAAGATTGATTGAAGAGGTATTGAAGAATGAGGTGAAAAAGGAAGGGTTTAAGTCGCTCTATTTCCTTTTCTAATGCAAGGTAGTTCAATCCAAGAACCCGTCAAGGCTATATAAACTCCGCTTCGCTCCGGCCTTGACAGAACCTTGTATTGAACTGTTGCGGGCAATTAGAAAAGAAAAAGAACTGAAACAAAGAAATTTTAGCAATTTTATTTGGTTTTCAACATAGAAGCCACAGTAGCGGATTTGCGGGC
>JAWOHT010000125.1:0-3407 GCA_046485045.1 Bacteroidales bacterium | reverse complement strand
AGACAACGCAGCGTTCTTCGGCAGAATGATAGTTGACAGTAAAATTGATATAAACGGCCCCATGGCACTTCCTGTTGTAAATGCAGAAATTAAAATGAAAAAAGGTTCCAACTTTACATTTGCGGTGCCCGAAGAAAAACTTACCACCGATAATGTCGAGAATGTAGTTGAGTTTGAAAATTCATTGAAGCCGAATTCGATTTTATACAACACAGGGGAGAAAGCAGCTTCAAAAACCAGCTTTACAGGCTTCGACCTCTCGTCGGTGATCCAAATAGATAAGGATGCCACCCTGCGTTTGTTAATAGACCCCTCAACCACCGATTCGTTGGTTGTGAAAGGCGAAGCTGCTTTGAGTTTAACAATGGACAGAAGCGGAAAAATGAGCCTTACCGGAACCTATAATCTTGATGAAGGTAGTTACATGGTTTCGTTTGAATCTATAATAAAAAGGAAATTTGAGATTAATTCCGGGAGCATAATTATTTGGAACGGCGATCCGCTGGATGCTGAAATATCCATTGACGCAACTTATTCAGTGCGTGCTTCGCCTATTGACCTTGTGGCTGATCAGATGTCGGGATTAAGCCAGGTTGATAAAATGGCCTATAAACAAAAATTTCCCTTCCTGATCCTGCTGAAACTTCGTGGTGAAATTTTACGTCCCGAAATAAGTTTCGAAATTCAATTGGCACCGGAGGATAAAGGTGTTTTAGGCGGGGCCGTAAATGCAAAACTGAATTTACTGAACGACGATCCTTCGGCACTCAACAAACAGGTATTTGCTTTATTGGTTTTTAACAGATTTATACAGGAGAATCCGCTTCAATCGGATGCAAATATCGAAGCCTCAAGCATTGTTCGCAGCACAGTAGGCAAATTATTGTCTGCGCAATTAAATCAGCTTAGCTCAAAAGTAGTAACCGGTGTAGAATTAAATTTTGACATTCAGTCTTATGATGATTATTCCTCCGGACAGGCAGAAGGAAGGACTCAGGTGGAACTTGGGCTCAAAAAGCAACTGTTTAACGAACGATTAAGCGTACAGATTGGTGGTAATGTGGATGTAGAAGGATCAAAAGCCAAACAAAATTCGGCAAGCGATATTACCAGCGATGTTACCATAGAATACAAATTAACCAGCGATGGTCGTTACCGGTTTAAAGGTTTCAGGCACAACCAATATGAAGGGGCTATTGATGGACAGTTAATTGAAACGGGAGTTGGTGTTTCGTACGTGCACGATTTTACCAAATGGAAGAATTTTTTTAGAGTTCCCCAAAAGACAAAGGTGAATAAACCCGAAAAACAAAAGTAATGGCATTACCTATTAAATTATTATGTGTTCAATTCACTATATGCCTGTTACTAACATCATGCATCGGGACAAGGCATTTGCCTGAAGGCGAAAAGCTTTATACGGGTGCAGAGATTAAATTAGAATCCCCGGATCAAATCAGTCACCGAAAGAAAAAATCAATAGAAACTGTTGCCGAAGAAGCAGTGCGACCCAAACCAAACAAAAAAATTGTTGGTATGCGCCCCAGGTTATGGATGTACATGAAAGCTGGTGAAAATCCGCAAGGCAAATTTAAAAAATGGCTCAAAAAAAATGGGGAGTCCCCTGTTTTCATTAGCAGCATTAAACCCGCTGTTACATCGGCTATTATTGATGCCCGACTTTTTAATATCGGGGTGTTGAACAGTTATACCCAATATAAAATTATCGAAAAAAAACATACCTCCAATGTAATTTACACCAGTCATGTTCATGTTCCTTATACACTTAAAGAAGTTATATATTCAATTACCGACGACAGTTTAAGCACAATCGTCCTCAAAGAAAATAAAAAATCACTGATTAAAGCAGGTGATGATTATAATCTTGAAACACTGAAAAGCGAAAGGATACGGATTGATGCTTTGTTGAAAGATAATGGATATTTCTTCTTCAACCCCGACTTTTTACTGTTTAAAGCCGACACATCCGTTAAAAACCACGATGTAAAATTAAGGCTTACTTTAAAAGACAGCATTCCCGAAAAGGCATTAACTGTGTTTCGAATCAACAAAGTGTTTATTGATCAGAATTTCTCGCTTGACGAGGAAGCAGCAAGGCCAAAAGACACGTTATGGTTTCAGGGCAATTATTTCCTTGGCGAAATAGCAGAAATGAGAATCAGGCCAAAAGTTATTTCACGATCTGTTTATCTGATTAAAAACGATATATATACACGAAAAAATCATAACATCACGCTGAACCGTTTGATGTCTATGGGCAATTTCAAATTTGTGAGAATGAATTTTTCTGACAGCGATACTACTGCGGCAGGATTTTTAGATGTTACCATTTTACTAACACCAATGCCCCAGCATACTTTCCGGGCTGAAATAGAAATTGTTTCAAAATCAAATAATTATACAGGTCCCAGGCTTAACACGAGTTTAATGAACAGGAATACATTTAAAGGCGCCGAATTATTGAATCTTAGTTTGGCGGCATCATACGAGGCACAGTTAAGCGGCACAAATAAAAATCAATATTCTTTTTCTGTTAATCCCCAGGTTGAGTTATATTTTCCACGCTTTATTTTACCTTTTAAAATTACAACAAACAGCTTATACATACCTCAAACACGTTTGTCATTATCTTATAACTATTCAAAACGAGTCGGATATTTCGATATGCACACACTTAAATTTACTTATGGTTATAAATGGAAACAAAATATCAGTACCGAACACGAATTAAATCCGGTAAATATAAGTTATACAAAACTATTTAACCAGACAGCCACATTTAGTCAATTGCTGAACTCTAACCCTTTTCTTAAAAAAAGCTACGAAGAACAGTTCATTGTGGGAGGCACTTATGTATACACTTACAACGAGCAGGTTTTCCCGTTGAAAAAAATTCAATATTTTTTACAATTGACCACCGAGGCCGCAGGGAATGCCTTTTCATTGGCTAAGACCATTAACGGCGAAAAAATTTCAGATGAAAATCCATCAAGTGTTATTGGATCTGTCTATTCGCAATTTGCCCGATTAGGTATTGATGTCCGTGGTTATTATACCTTTAGAGATAATAATAAACTGGCATTGAGAGCGTATGCTGGTATTGCCAAGCCTTATGGAAACTCATCGGTGCTGCCATACACCAGGCAATTTTTTAGTGGCGGGCCTAACAGTATCCGCGCATTCAGTATTAATTCTGTTGGCCCGGGCACATACAACCAGAGAAACGATAGCATAGGGTTTTTACAATTAGGTGGCGATATAAAGCTGGAATTAAATGCAGAATATCGATTTGGGATTTATCGCTTTTTAAAAGGCGCCATATTTGCCGATGCCGGAAATGTGTGGCTTTTAAAATCAAATCCTTCAACATTGGGAGACCCGTTTTC
>JAWOHT010000067.1:0-48590 GCA_046485045.1 Bacteroidales bacterium | reverse complement strand
TTTCAAGTTTCAGGATATGGGCGTAACCAAGCAATCTGTCAAAATCACCAAGCCCGGCAAGCCTGTTGATCTCATTTACATGAAAATCCATTCTGTCGGGGTGATACAACATCATTAGTTTTGAAAATCCTTTGCCTTCCTTATCAATATCAATGGTAATGAAATCTTCGATGATATCGGCAATTTTCTGGAGCGTTTCAAACTGTTCGCTCTTATAAAGATTAATCAGGGTAAGCGAAATATCGTTCAGGTTTTTTGCCGAGTATGCTTCGATAAGATTATTATGCAGGGTTTTTAAATCCATGGTTTAACCGGTTGAAATGCGAAGATATCAATATTTAGCGTCATATCCCACAAACGCGCAAAGCACGCAAAGAAATTTTTCTTAGAGCTCTTTGTGTCTTTGTGGCATATAATTTCACTCAACCAAACTTCGCAGTATATGTTTTCCCACAAAAGCGCAAAGCACGCAAAGTGATTTTTCTTAGTGCTCTTTGTGTCTTTGTGGGATATAATTTCACAAAATCAAACTTCGCAATATATGTTTTCTCACAAAAGCGCAAAGCACGCAAAGTGATTTTTCTTAGTGCTCTTTGTGTCTTTGTGGGATATAATTTCACTAAATCAAACTTCGCAGTATATGTTTTCCCACAAAAGCGCAAAGCACATAATGGAATTTTTCTTAGTGTCAGTCTTTGCAGGGATATGATATTTACGGTGGTCTTGCTTACCTTAGTCATGGTATTGTTCTTATCTGCTAAATTATTTTCCCAGAATCTGCTCGGCCAATGCATGAATAAAGTTCAGGTCATAAGGTTTTTGTATGTATTTGACGATACTTAGTTTTTTTAAACTATCCGATTCGGAGCTCTCGCTTTTAGCACTTATAACCACTACAGGAATATGCCTTGTTTCATGGTACATGCGTATGTTCTTTAGTATGGTTATCCCGTCTACCCCGGGCATCATCAGGTCAAGCAATATTAGGTCGGGTTTTTCATGTTGTATGGTCTTCCATGCATTATTTGAGTCTGCTTCTACCAAAATATCAAATTGGTCTTTTTCCATAAAAATAGATTTCACTAAAATATTGTTTACTTCAGAGTCGTCTATTACCAATATTTTCTTTTTTCTTAACGTCTCCTTATTCATGGCATCTAAGTGTATGGTTGATAAACAAAGCTAATGAAAAATGCGCAAAGCACACAATGTAATTTTTCTTAATGCTCTTTGTGTCTTTGTGGGATATAATTTCACTAAATCTAACTTCGCAGTATGTTTGTCTGCAAAGGAATAAAGCACACAATGTAATTTTTCTTAGTGCTCTTTGTGTCTTTGTGGGATATGATTTCAATTATATAAAAATCGTTACTTTTAGAAAACCAAAAGTCCTCGATGGTGGAAATTTGTACTATGGATAGTTGGTTGATAATTATAATTGTTAAATATCAAAATATTAAGAAAAAAAAAAGAGAAAAAGGAGAATCATAAAGAAATGATTATGTTTTATTAATCTTTAATACAGCGAACTGAAAAGCCGTTCGATTTATCAGAACTTCTTTTTTCAATGCTACTGTTAGAGTATGTTAAGCGAGATCTGTAAGCACATACTAAATCATTTTCTGTACTGCTCCACCAGGAACAGTAACCCGGATTACTAAAACTTCCGCTTTCTGTGGCAGATCGGCTACCTGATGGTTGGGCATCAAAACCATAAGCGTCAATTCCGTTACCATCTTCAATCCAGCCACTTGTAGCTTTTAATGCAAAGCCGACATTTTCAGCAAAACCATCAGATGATATATAGTCAATTAATTGCTGCCATTCTTCATTACTGGGAATATGCCAGCCATCTGGGCATACACCTTGTATATTTATATTATTGATACTGTCATTTCCAATTCCATTTGTAGCTGCTGACCAAGTATATAGGATTCCGTAGATATCTGCTTCCCCAGTTACATTATTATTGTAAAAGCAATAAGCTTTATCAGTATCATTATCAGCAAGATTGCCCCATTCATTATAGTCTGTAATTAACGGTATTTCAATTCCATCTGCATAATGTGTACTTTTTAGGTTTTCTGTTAACCATTCCTGTGTTCCAATTACCACCGAGTGGTATAAGTTTCCATCAATATCAGTTACTTCGGAAGTTTTCTCTCTAGTTGTAAATGACAATGGTACACCATATCCGGTTCCCGAAATATTTGTTGCATAAGCTCGCACATAATATGTGGTCAAAGGTTCAAGATTTGAAATTTTACAAATGAAAGTATCAGTTTCGGAATCGCCATCTATTTTGTTATTATTAGAGGTTGGCAAAATATCCTCACTCCAGCATATTCCTCGAGCTATTATTATACCTCCCCCTTCTGAAATTAAAGTTCCACCACAAACAGCAGAATTATCTGTTATAGCAGAAATAGAGTCAGTAGTAACAGTTGGGACTAAAGTTTCCTTTTTATTGCAACTAAAAAGAACAAGAACTAATTGAGTTAATAATATCCCTTTGAATACTTCTTTAATCATGCTTAAATTAATTATGTTCTGAAGAAAATCTATAAAGGCCTCTAAATTTAGATCATATGCATCAAATTGCAAAATATATTTTAAACTATTTACGTATTTGGAATAAATTAAAATTTCTAGCTTAAAAGTATTTTATGCAAAAAGTGCAAAAAAGCTTTCAATGATAATGAAAAAACCTATCAGATACTTGAACCCTAAAGGCCTGATATTGAGGGTAAAAGGCGAGGTGCTACTATGAAATATTTTAAAATAAATACGGGTACATTTTTTTTAATGTGCTCACGTTTTGCCAGAGTGGCTTTCACAGGCATGCTATTGTCCATCACAATAAAAATTACTTTAGCTGGCTTTAATACTATTTGTATATTTGTGCATCAAATAGATTTATTATGGCGCTTGAAATCGGAAAACAGAATCTTGAAAAGTTTATCATGGTGGGCGACAGGGTTTTGATCAAGCCCAAAACCTTGCAGGACCGAACAAAAACAGGACTTTACCTTCCCCCCGGGGTACAGGAAAAAGAAAAAATACAGGAAGGATATGTGATGAAGGTTGGCCCCGGATACCCTATTCCTGCAGTAAACGAGCCTGACGAACCCTGGAAGGATAAAAGCGATGAGGTGAAATACGTGCCTTTGCAGCCAAAAGTGGGCGATGTGGCCATATACTTACAGAACAGCAGTTTCGAAATCGAATTTAACGACGAAAAATATGTCATCATCCCACATAATGCTGTTCTAATGCTGATAAGGGATGAGGAACTGTTCAGGTAATTGCTGTTAATGAATTCTAAGACAGATACCCCCGTTAAAGTTTGCAGGTAACCCCGGATAATAATATCTTGGGGTTGAATTGTTTGCTTCCGGTGCATTCACAAGTATCATGGATGCATATTGCGTATTCAGCAAATTATAAATACCCGCGAAAAGATCAAAGTTGTATTTTTCTTTAAAAATAAGTTTATATCTGACTTTGGCATTCAGCAAGGTATAGCTTTCTGTTTTGCCTTTGTTTGAATCATTTAAATACATTGAACCGGTATGCTGAAGATTTATGGTATAATCTAAACCGCGGTTTTTCAAAAGGCTATAACCAATAGTAAACATATGTCTGGGAATACCTGGCAGTAGATTACCGCTATAATCGTTGCCGTCATCTGTAAAATATCTGAACCTGTTTTTTGAAAGGTAAGCCGACATAGTAACTGCATGTAATGTACCCTGCTCTGAAACACTGCTTCCGAAATAATAGTTCACCATCGCCTCCAGTCCGTAATGAATGGTTTTTCCAGCATTTATCCCTATAAAAATATCTTCAGATAACCTTTTGGTAACCAGCATGTTTTTCACATTCATACTGTAAACAGACAATTCATAGTTCATTCTTTTGTCCGCAACCATTCCCCTAATACCTGTTTCATAATTCCATCCCGACTCAGGCTTGATAGCTGTGTTTTTTATACCTGCAGGATCAAGGGTTTCTTCAACCGATGGTGGTGAAAAACCATGACTGACAAGGAAGTATATTGAAATTGCCTCCGAAGATGCCAGGTTCAATCCAACTTGCGGAGAAAATACCGGATTAAAAGTGTGTTTTGCACCGGCGCTGGTCGAATCTGTTAAAAAATGGAGTGATGCATTGTAAGTAAGATTG
Organism: Bacteroidales bacterium; assembly: GCA_046485045.1. Lineage (GTDB taxonomy): Bacteria > Bacteroidota > Bacteroidia > Bacteroidales > UBA10428 > JAFGPL01. The sequence goes on along the minus strand of JAWOHT010000067.1, from coordinate 44,405 downwards.
TTATAATTCATCCCTGCTGTGAACGTTATTTTTTTGAGCCACTCGGCTTTATAATGCAGAAAGATGTTGTAATAAAACCTTGATTCATTGTTTCTGCTTAGTTGCTCTCCTTTTAAGCCATCAAGAGTTTTGAAAATATCCCAACGGTAGTTTTCACTTAAAAGCTCTGTTCCCAGAGCAAGTGCATTGTTTCTGAAAGACAGCGTAAACTTCGACCTTCCTCCATACATAAACGATTTGTCATTAAGTATATTGAATGGTCGTGACTCGTCTTGGTTAAAAAAAGAAGTATAAATAGTGGTTTGATTGTACATGCTGTTTTTAAATCGCTTTAAATAGGTCAAACCCCCAAGTGTTTTATTGTAGTCTTCATATCCTTTGATTTTCTGCCAGTTTGCTGCTGCATATTCAGGATTATTTACAAAATCGTACTCACTAAGTGAACTGGGAATGTATGCATGAAGGTTTACATGGTAAAGGAATAACTTGAGATGGGATTTGTTGAAAGTAGCGTGTGAGAACAGATGAAAAGAGTATCTCGTTGTTTCATTATTATCCCTGAATCCATTGTAGTTCAAATAATTGGCGCCTATAGAAAGATTGTTCTTTTCGTTGTTTACACTTGCGGCAACCGTAGTCTTATGTAGGCCAAAAGATCCGGTTGTGTATCCAACTGCTGCACTTTGGTGATTTTCTGCTATTCTTTCAGAGTATATGTTCACGGCCCCTCCCAACCCGGCACCATGAATTCCCGAAGCTGGTCCCCTGATGATCTCTATTTTTCCTATAAGAGATGGATCAATGTCTTCGATGGTGGTTACACCCTCTCCGGTAGTTAAAGGTATCTCTTCGAAATAAGCCTTAACACGGTTGGTGGAGTATGAAGTTCGTGATCCTATTCCTCTTATAATAAGCCTGTTGGTAGTTAAAGTACCACTTTGCATAAATACGCCCGGAAGATTGTTTAAAGATGAATTTATCCAGGTGGTATTTCCCATTGATAATTTTTCACTGGTGATCACCGAAATATGGCCTGAAAGAGAATTTAACCGTTGCCTGAATGCAGTGCTTGAAATCGTTATAGCTGAAATAGTTGTTTCTGAGATATCAAGCCGTAATTGAATCAGTCTGGTTGTATCATTTACATTTATTTGGGCTGGCTTATATCCTAAAACACTAAATTTTAGTGTTGTGGGCAAAATGTCAGTTTCAAGAGAGAAGCGACCAAGCGAATCGGTTATGGTATGCTTGTATTTACCTGCAGACACTGTAACACCCTGCACCGGTGCATCAGAAGTATTATCAAACACATACCCGCGTACCTGAGCCCATGACAGGGCATGCAATAACAATAGAATATTCAACAGAAGAATGCGCATTTTAAATATCAATTGTAATTAAAAACATGGGGTTATGGATTTTGTTCTGTAAATTTATAAACCGAAAGTAATGAATGTTCATGTAACATTCTATATTTTAATCGTTTAATTTACTTATTATATGAATTCGCCTTACCTTATTTTGCCACTTGCTGTTTTATCTCTGGTTTTATACCTTATTTCATTATCGCTTAGCAAACTGCAAATAATAAGGCCCCTTACCCACCGGAAAATATGGAACCTCCTTTTGCTCGTTACTTTTTTGGTTACGGCCATTCTGGGTTTAATACTTGCTATACAGGTAAACTATAGGTTGAAAATACCATTTTTGAAACAACTGCTTATCTGGCATGTTGATTTCGGAATAGGAATGACCATGATTGCAGTGTTTCATTTTTTATGGCACTGGTCATACTATGTTAATATCTTCAAGAAAGATAAGAAAGGTGTTCAGCAATTGAATGCAGTATCATTTGAAGAACCATATCCGGTTATTTTAGGAAAGACAACAATGAAATCATTTGTCTGGCCTGCATTTTTACTCGGTTTTACAACCATCCTTACACAGATAATAATGCTGCGGGAATTTTTGGTGGTTTTTGATGGTAACGAACTAATTATAGGTATTATTCTGGCTATCTGGATGATTATCACCGCTATAGGTGCTTTTATCGGCAAATTTGTTAAAGTAAAGCGATATTCACCTGTATACATTTCTGTTGCCCTTATTTTTCTTGGTGTTTTGCCAATCGTGGGCGTATTTCTCGCATATTTCCTCAAAAATTTGGTTTTTCAGCCGGGCGTTGCATTTGGCATTATTAAGATTATATATTCGACTGCATTTGTTCTGCTGCCTTTTTGCCTGCTCTCGGGATTTTTATTTACTTATATTGCTGTTTTGTATTCGGCTGTTTTACAGAAAAAGAAAATTGATAAGATATATGCATTTGAATCGGCCGGGAGTATTCTTGGCGGGTTGGTTTTTAGTTACCTGCTGGCATCGTTTCTGAGTACCTTCCAGATTTTGGGTTTGCTTTTTTTTATCAATATTATATGTTCGCTTTTCATATTCCGGATGAAATTGTATCAGCGACTTTCGCTTGCCATTACAGCGCTTGCAGTATTGTTAATCCCATTTTATGTGAATATTGACAAACTGGTAAAGCAATTTCTTTTTCCGCATCAGGAAATTAAATATCTGAAAGATACGCCTTTTGGTAATATTATTGTCACTACCTATGGAGACCAGGCTAACTTTTATGAGAACAACGTTCTGATGTTTACTACCGAAAATACGGTCGAAAATGAAGAAGCCGTTCATTATGCGATGATTCATCATGATAATCCCGCAGATGTATTGCTTATTTCAGGAGGTATTTCAGGCATTACCGAAGAGATTTTAAAATACAAAACAAAACAAATTGACTATGTTGAATTGAACCCATGGATATTAAAACTTGGATACAACTTCACCTCTGCTCTCGAAAAACCCGGTATCAATGTTGTTAATGAAGATGCGAGGCTCTATATCAAGAAAACAGACAGAAAATATGATGTGGTAATTATCAATCTGCCCGACCCGGTTACTGCGCAAATCAACAGGTACTATACTATTGATTTTTACAGGGAATTGAAAAAAATACTCAACAGCGGAGGCATAGTGGCCTTCGGACTTTCTTCAACAGCCAATTATATCAGTGACAAAGCACTGGAGCTGAACTCTGTAATTTACAGAACAGTGAAAAGTGTTTTCAATCATGTACTTATATTTCCGGGTGAAAAAAATTATTTCGTATTGTCCGATAGTCCCTTGCAGTATAATATTACTGAACTTTTTGAAGAAAAGGACATAGAGAACAGTTATGTGAATAGATATTATCTTAACAATGAGATGATTACCACCAGGGCCGGACTTATAACCTCCTCGCTTAAGCCGGATACGAAAATCAACCGTGATTTTTCACCCATTGCATATTTCACTACAATTAACCTGTGGCTGAGTAAATTCGGTTCGGGTAAAGTATTTCTTTTTACGGTTATAATTTTAGTTATGTTATTTCTTATACTGATATTAAGTGCACATCCGGCCAAAATTGGAATGCTGATGGCCGGTTACACGGCGTCGGCCATGGAAATATTGGTTATCATATTATTTCAGGTAATCTACGGGTATATCTATCTGGCAATCGGAGCTTTATTCGCTGTATTTATGTCGGGGTTGACACTTGGCGCTGCATTACGTGAAAAAATAATACCCCGGCCTGCTTCAGGAGATATAGTAAAACTGCAACTGCTTATGGTGCTTGTACTTATTCTATCAATACCGGCCATTGCTTTACTCAGGATTTTAACAGAAAATAAAGTATTTGTTTTTATTATTTGTTTCGGAATGCTTTTTTCAATTGCCTTTCTGGTTGGTCTCTACTTTTCTGTTGCCACATGTACACATCCGGGAAAAATAAAAAATATATCTGCCGGTGTTTATTCCTATGACTTGTTTGGTTCAGCAGCCGGAGCTTTTTTTACTTCGGTTTTACTTGTTCCGCTGTTTGGGTTATATGGTACAATAGCTGCTACGGCAGGTTTGTCTGTGCTTACATTGCTGGTGGTTAAAATTAAATTGGTTAAGCATTCAGGTTAAGAGGCCATAGCTTTCAAAAATATAAGTAAGCAGTAGCGAAAGTAAAAATGAAATAACCGGTGCAATGAGCCATACGAGAAAGAATTTGTTTACTTCGGTTTTTCTGAAGATATTCTTATATCCTAGTTTTGCTACGCCCATGCCGATAATTCCTGCTGTACTTAATTGAACCAGTGATGTAGGTATTCCTTTGGTTATTGAAGCAAGAAGCAGAATTGTTCCGGTAATAAAAGAAATTACAATGGCTTCTATCGGTCCGAAAAGGATAATGCCTTTGCCTGTCTTTTCCACAATTTTTTTTCCAAATACCGAACTGCCAATTCCGAAACTGGGTGCTACAATCATGGTCGAAAGCAACATGATAAGGATAAAATGGTTTCCTTCAGACTTTATGTTCAGTTCATTAATTACCATAGAGGCAATCGGTCCCGAAGCATTTGCAACATTGTTGGCGCCTATCGAAAATGATACAAATAAGGCCATAATTATTATAAACCCTTTAATCAGGGGATGCTTTGAAATATTACTGAATGTGAAAAATCCCCTGCGGCGAAACGGTATGTAAACATACTTCCCGATTAGAAAACAGAGTATAAATGAAAGTACAGGGGTGATAAACCATGCAGGGATGATTTCGGAAAATAGTTTTTGGGTATTCAATACGTCGTAATATACTGCCGCTCCCGATAGTGCAAGAACAGTGGATTGACTGGTTGATTGTGGTATGCCAAGCAAATTGGCCAATAAGAGCGATACAGCTACAGAAAACAGGATGATGGAAACAAGTCCGTAATTCATATATTGCGGATCTATAATGTCTTTCCCGATTGTTGTTGCAGTAGCCTTACCTGCCAATATAGCGCCTAAGAATACCATTATTCCGAATATTCCGGGTATCAGGCTTTTTCTTATAATATTGGCTCCGTATGCAACCGAGAAGGAAGGGCCGGTTCCGCTTCCACCCATATTTATTGCAAGAAAAACCGCTACTATAAGAGGTATCAGCAGGTGGTTAAACAGTGGTGACATGGTATGATTGTTTAATATCCAAACAACGAAGATATTTAAAATACCGACCCGGATTCCGGTAATTTGCAACAAAAAAACCGGTAAAAATTTACCGGTTTGAGACTTAAATAAGGCAATGCTATTTTCTTTCCTTCATGGGTATGTATTCGGCTTTTGCCCCCAGATTTTTATATGCAGGTCTTATTATTCTGCCCCCTGCAATGATCTCCTCTATGCGGTGGGCACACCATCCTGCAATTCTTGCCATGGCAAAAATAGGAGTATACAGCTCGGGCGGGATACACAACATATTGTATACAAAACCAGAATAAAAATCAACGTTGGCAGCCACCACCTTGGTACTGTCCTTTGTCTCGTTGAAGAGTTTTGGTGCTACTCTTTCAATAATATCATATAGGATGAACTCTTTCTCGCTGTTGGTTGACTTGGCAAGTTCGTATGCGTAGTTCTTCAGGATAATAACCCTCGGGTCGGAAAGCGTATATACTGCATGGCCTATACCGTAAACAAGGCCTGTCTGGTCATTAGCCTCTTTCCGAAGAATTTTCACGATATAATCGCTTACCTCTTTTTCATCTGCCCAGTCTTTTACATTTTGCTTGATGTTCTCCATCATGCTCATAACCTTGTTATTGGCGCCTCCGTGTTTTGGTCCTTTCAGCGAACCGATGGCTGCTGATATGGCAGAATAGGTATCGGTGTCAGAGGAGGTTACAACATGGGTGGTAAAGGCAGAGTTATTGCCGCCGCCATGTTCAGCGTGCAGTATAAGTGAAATATCAAGGGTACGGGCTTCAAGCTCGGTATATTTCTTATTGGGCCTTATCATCCGCAGAAAGTTTTCTGCGATACCGATCGCTTTTTCAGGATTATGCAGGTGTAGGCTCCTGTTATCATAATAGTGCGACTTGGCCTGATAACCGTATGCAATCATGGCCGGAAACCTTGATATGAGTTCGATAGATTGCCTGAGTACATTAAGTATATCAATGCTGTCAGGATTATCATCGTATGAATAAAGAGCAAGCACACTTCGTGCAAGTTTGTTCATGATGTCTTTGCTCGGAGCCTTCAATATCATGTTTTCTTTAAAACCTGCCGGAAGCTCAAGGCTGCTGTCAATTAGCGCCTTGAAAGAATTAAGCTCGTTCAGGTTGGGAAGTCTTCCAAAAAGAAGCAGATATGTAATCTCTTCAAAACCATTCCTGTTTTCCTGTGCAATGGCGTTGACTATGTCATGGATTTCTATTCCCCGGTAACGTAGTTTACCATGCACAGGTACAATTTCTTCCTCTTCTTTAACAAATCCGGTAACTCCTCCAATACGAGTAATTCCTACCAAAACACCGCTTCCGTCTTTATTCCGTAAACCCCGCTTAACGTTAAAATCTGTGTATAACTGCTGGTCAATCTGGTAACTGGACTCAATGTTTTGGGCAAGTTCTTTCAGGTTCATGGTTAATATGTTTATGGTTTATGCCGATAATTCTTTACATGCATTGTAAATATTGTCGAAAAGTAAAGGTACGTCTTTTTCAGCCACCGATGAAAAGGCAATACGTATAACATTGTTCATGTTGATAATGCCAGTATCATATTTACTTAGTAATAAATGCCTTAACTTCTCGCCGTCAATTCCATCTTTCAGTTTTACACACATGAAATATCCCGAATTAAAAGGCACAGCACTGAAGAATTCTTTATATTCCTGCTTTTTGAGCGTATCCTGAACTTTAAGAAATCTTTTATACAATATATTGTATTTTTCAAGTTTTTCTTCTTTGTAGTTACCTGATTCAAAAGCAACCATTAATAATGACTGTGAAAGATTGCATGCATTTGAAATATTTCCCCTCACGGCACCGGCAGTCTTGGCTTCAAGCACATCATACAAAGCTTTGTCACCATTTTTTGTACCATATGTGATGAAACCTACCCTGAACCCCCAGACATAATCTTCTTTGGTGGGCCCGTCAACCTTTATCGCGAGGATATTCTCGTGAATATTTGCAAGATAGGCAAATACCGATTCCTTTTCAATTCCTTCCTGGAAAACAAGTCCGAAATAAGCATCGTCCATAATTACCACCATCTGGTTTCCTTTTTCGGCTTCTTTAAGAATGGAAGTAACTATGCCCTTTGCTTCCTGCACAGTAGGGGTGTATCCGGCCGGATTGTTCGGGAAATTTAATAAAATAACCTTTTTGCCAGGTTTCATCCCCGCAAGCGACTGCTCAAATGAATCAAGGTCGAACCTGTCGTCTTTAAAAAGGTTGAACTTTTCAATTTTCGCCCCATATGCATTGGTGAAGATAAGATTGTAGTTGCCCCAAAACAAATCTGATACAAGAATTGTATCGCCGTCATCAAGAAACATATAACCAACAATGCTTAATGCATGGGTAAGCGCATTGGTTACAACAGGAAGACTTATCTCGGTACCCTTCAGTGAAGGGTTCTTTTCATAGATCATCTCTTTCCATATCTTCCTGATCTCCGGCCTTCCGAAGCTGGGTGCATACGGGAAAGCCAGCGATGGAGAGATATTCAACTGTTTTTCAATAGATATGAACCGCATGGGGGAACCATCGTCTTCAACGGCAGCCCCGATGGTAGCATTAATTTTTTTTCCCTTTGCATCTGCTGACTGACCTAAAATTCCTTTTCTCGGGAAAAAAATACTTTTTCCCCGCTGTGAAAGCATTTCAAATAATGTTTTGCTTTTCTCCCTGATAATAACGTTTAACTCTTCTGCTTGTGGATTCATATGTTTTTCTTGCAAATGTAATTAAAGGTTTTTAAAAACTTAAGAAATGCTTAATTTTTAAAGTGAGCGTCATTCAATTTTTTTTAAATATTTGGCGGAGTTACAATCCATAGAAGCTCTGATTTGCCTGAATGATTGTTCATTAAAGAATGTGCAATAACCGAGTTGAAATAAAAGCTGTCTCCCTTTTGTAACAGGTATTCATGCCCGTCAAGATCAATTTTTATTTTTCCGCTGATGACAAAAAGAAACTCCTGCCCGGGATGCGTGGTCATAAAATCACGGGTTACAGCATTTGACTTTAATTCAATATAATAAGTCTCCATTTGCTTTCCAGGGTCATGGTGCGATAAAAGGTAAAGCAATGCCCCCGATTCATTCTCCTGCACAAATTTTTTCTCGGTACTGGTGATGAGGGGATTCTTATTTAGTGTCTCATTTTCACCAATAAGTTCTCCAACAGTGGTTATAAGGTGTTCAGAGATGCTTTTAAGAGTGGTGATTGAAGGAAATGCTTTTGCCTTTTCAATCTGAGAAAGCGCGCTCGGGCTGATCCCTACCTTTCTGGAAAGATCATTTAACTGCATTTTCAGGTACTCCCGTCTCTTCTTAATGCGCTCTCCAAGCCTTTTCATATTTTGTCTTGTAAAAAATTTGTGATAAAAATAGGATAATTATTTCCAAATATACATAATTGAAATGGTATTTGATTTAAAATTTTAAGTATAATTTAATTTTATTTTAGAAATCAATTCTACTATAATAAATTGTAATTCAATAATATATATCGCTATAAAAATTTTTTATACCATGCATGTTTCAATTGTAGTTGGAAATTATATTGAGTATATTTGTCGCTCTTATAAGCATACGATGGATAAGTTTATTGTTTCAGCGCGAAAATACAGACCCGATACATTCAATACTGTTGTAGGCCAGCAAGCAATTACAGTTACTTTAAAAAATGCAATAGGTACAAATCATCTGGCCCATGCTTATTTATTTTGCGGGCCCAGAGGTGTTGGAAAAACCACTTGTGCCAGGATTTTTGCCAAAACTATCAATTGCCTGAACCTCAAATCGAATATCGAACCGTGTAATGTATGTATTTCATGCAAATCGTTCGACGAATCAAGGTCTTTCAATATTCATGAGCTTGATGCGGCATCGAACAATTCGGTTGACGATATCAGAAACCTTATTGACCAGGTACGCATACCACCGCAGATAGGGAAATACAGCATCTATATTATTGATGAGGTACATATGCTGTCGCAGCAGGCTTTTAACGCATTTCTTAAAACACTTGAAGAGCCTCCTGCCCATGCTGTTTTTATTTTGGCAACCACCGAAAAACATAGAATAATCCCGACCATTCTCTCGCGGTGTCAGATATTTGATTTCAACCGCATAACGATTAATGATATCGTTGGTCACCTCGAGAATATTGCCAAAAGTGAAAATGTTTCTTTTGAGCCGGATGCGTTGAACATTATTGCACAAAAAGCAGATGGAGGCATGCGTGATGCCCTTTCAATATTTGATATGCTGGCCAGTTTTACAGCCAATGATATCACTTACAAAAAAGTTATAGATAACCTCAATGTTCTCGATTACAATTATTATTTCAGGCTTACCGATATGTTCCTTTCCGGAGATGTCGGAGAAGTAATGCTTATGTTCGATAAAATACTCAGAGAAGGTTTTGATGCCCAGAATTTCCTGGGCGGCCTCTCAAAACATTTCAGGGACCTTTTGGTGTGTAAGGATGAAAAAACGCTTATATTGCTTGAGGTGGGCAGTTCTATCCAACAGCAGTATAAAGCTCAGGCTGCCACTACCTCTGCTGATTTTTTATTCAGAGCGCTTGAAGTTGCCAATGAATGTGACCTTTCGTTCAAAGCAAGCCGTAACCAAAGACTTCTGGTAGAACTTGCACTTATTAAGCTTTGCAGCATTGCAGAGGAAAAAAAAAACTTAAAGAATTTTGAAACCGAAGAGATAGTAAAGGTTGTACTCGAAGAAGTTCCGCAAATTAAGAAAGAGCAGCCAACAGCTGTACCCCTTCAGGTTGCACCACCTGCAGAACCCAAAGATACCATAAAACCTCAGTTTAAGGCGCAGGCTTCGGTTTCAATAAAAGATGCATTAAAGAAAATTGATCAGCCGGTTCCTGAAAACTCAGGAAGTATATACAATGGCGATGGTTTAAGCAATGGCGATGAAGAAACATCTGTAAAGGAAACTCCTTTTACTCAAGATGATTTGTTAAATGAGTGGTCGGCCTATGCCGAAAGTATCAGGGATACAATGCCCCGCTCTTACAGCACGCTTAAAACTCAGTTCCCGGTTTTGAAAGAGGGCAGCATTGCCGAGGTAACACTTTTGAACCAGGCACAGGCCGATGACTTCAATCAGCGTATTAAAACCGATTTGCTTGCATTTCTGCGCAGAAACTTAAATAACAACCTGCTAACTTTTGACATTAACATACCCGATGAGCCACAGACAAACGGACGGAGACCATATACTGCAGAAGAAAAGTTCAGGTATATGGCAGATAAAAATCCACTGTTGCTTAAACTTAAACAGGAGTTTAATCTCGATTTTGAATAGAACATCAGTTTTTTCTGATTTTTACAAAGGTATAATTTCACTATTTTTGCTGGATCAAATAATCAACGTGTAAAATATTATTTATGGAAGGAAAAAAAATAACCATTTCACAGGGAGTGTTGAATGTTCCCGACCAACCGGTAATTCCCTTTATTGAAGGCGATGGCACAGGCCCTGATATATGGGCGGCTTCAGTCAGGGTTTTTGATGCAGCAGTTGAAAAAGCTTATGGTGGAAAAAGAAAAATTGTCTGGAAAGAAGTGCTGGCAGGTGAAAAGGCTTTTAATAAAACAGGCGAATGGCTGCCAAATGAAACACTCGAGATTATTAAAGAATACCTGGTAGCCATTAAAGGCCCCCTCACGACACCAGTCGGGGGAGGCATACGATCGTTGAACGTAGCGCTTCGCCAGATACTCGACCTTTATGTTTGCCTGCGACCCGTGCGTTACTACACAGGCGTGCCTTCACCAGTGAAAGACCCTACAAAAACCAATATGGTTATTTTTCGCGAAAACTCCGAAGATATATATGCAGGTATAGAATGGATGAGCGGCTCTGAGGAGGTAAAAAAAGTAATCGGATTCTTACAGAAAGAAATGAAGGTTTCAAAGATTCGATTTCCCGAAAGCTCATCCATCGGCATAAAGCCGGCTTCTAAAGAAGGCACCGAAAGGCTTATCAGGGCCGCAATTGAATATACAATAAATCAAAACCTGCCATCATTAACCTTCGTTCATAAGGGAAATATTATGAAGTTTACAGAAGGCGCTTTTCGTGACTGGGGCTATCAACTGGCAAAGAATGAATATGGCGCTGTGGAAATTGACGGAGGCCCGTGGTGCAGTTTAAAAAATCCTGAAACAGGCAAAGAAATCATCATTAAAGATGTAATTGCCGATGCTTTTCTTCAGCAGATTCTTACACGGCCTGCCGAATATTCGGTAATAGCAACCATGAACCTCAATGGCGACTATATTTCCGATGCACTTGCAGCTATAGTCGGCGGCATAGGTATTGCGCCCGGTGCAAACATCAATTACCAGACAGGGCATGCTGTTTTTGAGGCCACACACGGAACTGCCCCGAAATATGCCGGTAAAGACATGGTAAACCCGGGTTCTGTGATTCTGTCAGGGGTGATGATGCTTGAATATATGGGCTGGGATGAAGCTTCTGTTTTGATAATTAACGGTTTAACAAAAGCCATACAAGCCAAACGCGTGACTTACGATTTCGAAAGGCAGATGGAAGACGCCACCAAACTGAAATGCTCTGAATTTGGCGATGAAATTATCAGGAACATGAACAAATAGCGACTGAGGCTGTTTATTATAAATTAACAAGCAACTCTAAACCAAAATTTTATAAGGTATGTTGAATAGTAAAATCGAAAAAATTCTGAATGAACAGGTAGAGAAAGAAGGGTATTCATCAAATCTCTACATGTCAATGGCCTCATGGGCCGAGGTAAACGGTTATGCCGGTATCGCTGCATGGCTTTATATGCAATCTGACGAAGAACGCCAGCATATGTTAAAACTGATTGGCTTTATCAATGAACGGGGTGGCCATGCGATTATTCCGCAATTTAAAGAGCCCCCTGCTGTTCAGAAATCGGTGATTAATATGTTCGAAGAAGTATTACGGCATGAACAGTACATCAGCCAGTCAATCAACGATATTGTTGCACTGTGCATGGAAGAGAAAGATTACACTACCCATAACTGGATTCAATGGTTTGTGACCGAACAGATTGAAGAAGAAGCAAATTCACAACAAATTCTCGACAAACTTTCAATGCTTAATGAATCAAGTTTGTATGTATTTGACAGAGATATCATGTCGTTGCGTGGTAACAATTAAGAATACATAGTACAAACTGTCTGTTGCCGGAATATTTGAAAAAGAGGTTGTCTTAAAAGTCATTTCTCTTGTCATTAGCAGCGAAAGTGAAGAAATATATTGCTGAATTTGAGATGTTTCGCCACCCTCAACATGATAAATCGTGGTTTAAATTGACTTTTGAGACACCCTCTTTCATTTTATAATAAGACACTATTGGGTCAATTTACCTGCCCTTTCTTTTGCTTCTTCAATCAGCTTATTGGCTTTTTCATCGGCCTCTTTGATTATAAACTGCGCTTTCTCGTCGCCTTGCTGACGTATTTTATTCGCGGTAATCTCAGCGGCTTTTTTGGCGATGGGGTTGGTGGCTTCTTTTTCAAGCTTGTCTGCATTTATATTAGCTTCGTTTCTCGTTAAATCAGAAAGCCTCGCAGCTTCATCTTTAATCTTTTCTGCCTGTGCTTCGGCTTCGGCAATAATTTTTTGCGCCTGTTCGCTTACAATAGCTTTAGCTTCCTCTTTCTTTTTATTTATCTCTTCCAGCGCTTGCTCCTTAATCTCTTCTTTAATGGCCTGCGCACTTTGTCTGACATTGTCTTTTAGGTCAACTGAAATATCTGGTGCAGTGAATGTTCCTCCAACTTTTACATTCATATTGATGTGCTCCGAAGGGGATATGTTTAATCCTTTTAAGGCCGCGTTCGCATAAAGCTGGTTGATCGCAGCGTTAGCTCCTGTTCCTAACAAGCTGCGGGGCATGTTAACATTCATATTATAGTTCATTGTCTGGTCAATGCCCTGGTCTCCGGCAATTATAAGACTTCCCGCACCCATTTTGGTTTCAAAAGGGTCAATATAAATTCTGCCGTTGCGTATCTCAAAATTTACCTTCAGGTTATCAAGCGACATTTTGTCAAAAGCCTTCGTTTTTAAAACATCTCCCAGCTTTGCGAAAGTGGGGGATTTCAAGAGTGCAATATTTGATGAAGCAAAACTGCCTTTGCCTACAATGGAATTCATAACCGGACTCATCTGTTCATCCAGAAAACTGGTATAGCCCATATCCAGAGATACTTTCCCTGTGGCTGATTTTGCAATGGGGGCAAGTTTCTCAAGAACTTCGAAAGACCTCACGGCAGAGGGAATATCAATGCTGTCAGCTTTAATTCTGAAATCAACCATCGGTGATTTTATATTTTTAGTATTGTATTCACCGTTTAATAACATCGAACCCTCGAGCATATTCATATTAAGGTTTTCAAGCTTTGCTTTGCCATCCCTTACAATAATAATTCCTCGCGTTTTGTCAATAACCAGTTTATCATAAAGTATTTTCTCGATTTTGGCATCGAGTCTGAAATCAATATTGTCCGGGATTTCGATAACACTTAATGTAACGCTGTCTTCAACTGCGGCATCGGTAGCATCTGTTTCAGTCATAAACTCGTTCAAATCAAGTACATTCGAGGCAAACTTAAAGTCTCCTTTAATGGTTCCATCTTTAAATATGTAAGCTATGAAGTTTTCAAGCCGGCCAGTGAACACCATATCGCTGTTACCGATTTCTGCATCGAAACTTGAAACCTCGACATATTTTGGTGAAAATTGCACCGAAGACTGGTTTATTTTAAAGGCCTTGGGCATATCGGCACTATTATAGACAAGTTCTGATATATGTAGAAAACCATCTGCCTTGAATTTTTCATATTCTTCGTTTTCAACGTCAGACATAAAACCCATGAAATCAATATTCGATTCTATCTTACCTATGAGTGTAACATCATCCATTGGCAGAACATCAGAAAGTGTTGCCAGGTCAAGGTTTGCCCTGAAAACACCATTCAGGTTCATGTCGCTTTCAGGGGTTTTAATGTTCATCACCATATCTATAGGATTTCCTCCGAGGTCTACGTGAAATTTATTGATATCAATGGTAGAATTATTGGCATCAATCCCGTCATAATTCAAATCAATGTCAATTTGTATGTTGTCTGCCGATTTAGGCAGGTCGGGATATTTAAACATCGCGTTCTCTACCTTAAGTTTAAGTGAGGCATTTGGCATTATGTTCTGTTCGCTGTTATAGGTACCTTTAATATGACCACCTAATATTAGGTTACCCGTAGTCTTAATACCCTGAAAATCCTGCATATATATGGCAGGTACCAACGATAAAAGCGTCTTGAAATCGGCTTTTTTGGTGGCAAATTTCATATCTGTTTTAATATCTTCTTCATTGGGCATTTCAATGCTGCCCTCAAAACCAAGCGATAAATCATTGAGGTCGATGTTGTTTTCTTTAAGGATATAAATGGAATTCTTGAGGTCTGCATCAAGGTTTATGTTCATTGACAGCCTGGCACTGTTAAGGTACCTGATCCCATCCATGATAAAATTCATTGCCCCTGTATTTGAATTGATCGTAAGTGTTGTGAAATCCTGCGACATATCGCCCCTGAGAACAAAATTGAATTTTTCAAGAGACACTGACATATTTGAACTTTCATCAAGGTATTTGATAATTGCATCCCTGACTTCGAATTTTTTCAGTGATATTTTTGTCGTAAATTCTGTAGCAGTTGTATCAACCTCTTCTTCCTCTTCTTCAATAGATTCTTTAACGATATCCCAATTAGCTTTACCATCAGCAAGCACCTTGGCCGCAATTACAGGTTGATCAATAAGGATACCTTTTATATTAATATTTTCCATTTTTATGGCGCTTATAAGGTCTACCCGTACATCAAATGCTTTTAATTTTAGCAGCGTATCATTTTCAAATTTATCAATACCCGAAACTGTCAGGTTCTTGAGTACGATGCTCGCGTTAGGGAAATTTTTAATGAATGAAAGGTTTAAATTTGAGAAATCTACCCTGGCATTAAGATTATTGTTGATCTGTTCTTTGGCGAACTGCATAATCTTGCCTTTGAACAAGAAGGGTGTAACAAGCGCAACCAGAAAAATGGCAGCGATGACAATAAATAGTATTTTGATTAATTTTTTCATAGTAGTTTTATTTTATTGTCTAAATTAATAATATGTAACCGGAAATAAAACAGGATTTTTGCCGATTTTAGTATTTATAATTATTTTTTAAAAACATGAAATAACCTTTTATTATAAAATAATATTGAAAAGGATTTTGATAAACTGCATTTTATTGATTTTGACGGGGTGTATTGCAACAGCGAAGTATGGATAAACGGGCATGACCTTGGTATGAGGCCTTTTGGCTATATTTCATTTAGATACGGGCTTTCCCGCTATCTGAATTATGGTGATGAGGAAAATGTCATTGCCATGAAGGCAGATAACTCAAAGCAGTCAAATTCCAGGTGGTATTCCGGTTCAGGAATTTACCGCAACGTATGGCTGGTCTGTACCGTTGATCACTGGGGTACTTATATTACAGCTCCGGTTGTAACAAACGAATCTGCTGCTGTAACAATAGAAATAAAGCCAAATAGGCATCTTTAGTATTAATAATAAAAAGGCTGTCTTAAAAGTCATTTTCTTGCAAATTATATCAGGTATCATAATAGTCCATGATGCTTCCACTTATTTGCTTTAATGAAATCTCAGCCAGTTTGGTAAGATATTTTACCGAAATTAGCCTTTCTTCTGCATCAAGCAGACTTTTTTGTACTTCCCGAAGTTCAAGTCCGGCAAGACTTCCAAGTTTATACCGCTCAAGTGCAATTTCGAGGTTTTCGCGGGCTACTTCAAGGTTCTGTTCTTCGAGCCTTAATAACCTCAGGTTATTCTCATAGGCATAAAAGATCGTTAACAGATCGGCTTTGATGTCTTGCTCTGTTTCTTTGTAGCTTATCATTTTATTTTCAATTTCAATATGTGCATTGGTTATCTCCCGTTTTCTGTTAAAGCCATCGAAAATATTAACACCAAGATTTATTCCGTAATTAAAACCGTGGGTTCGCTGGTTGAGAAGGCTGCCGGTTTCATATCCATTAAAATTAATATCATAAGCCGATGACATGGTAAGATATGGATAAGAACGTGATTTGACAATGCTGAGGTCCAGTTCGGAAACCAGCAGGTTTTTTGAGGCAATTTGCAATATTGTATTGTGTTGAATGGTTTTTTCAAGTAAATCATCAAATAACAGGTTCTCTTCTATCACGATGATGGAATCTTGCAATACGATATCTTCTCCTAAACTGGCAGATGACATGAGTGTATTGAGTTTAATCTGCGATGTCCTTAAGACCTCATTCTGGCGTGCATATCTCGAGCTGTCAGCATTCAGGTAAACCAGTGATTGTAATAATTCGAGTTTAGATGCGCTGCCAAGCAGGTATCGTTGCTCATCTATACGTACACGCTCTCTTGATAGCGATACAGCATAAGCCAGATTTTTATACAAGATAAGTTGCTGAATATAATTGCTGTATTCTGCAACTATTTGCGAAACCAGTCTTTCAACAGCAAGTTGGGTGTTGAGCTTTCCCAGTTCGCTCTGTTCACCAAGTTTTTTATAGGTGTTTCTTACCTGGAATCCTCTGAAAATATCCATACCAAGTTCAACTCCGGCAGTTCCGTGCTGGTTGTGTATCCCCTGGTCATAGGTTTCAGTACCGTCACGAAGGTTTTTCTGGGTTGACAGAAGTGAACCGCCATACATGGTTCTGCCGTTAACAGCAGGCAGTTTTCCGGCATTTCCCGGCGTATAATTATTTTTGGCAATCTGCTCCTGGTTGCGGACAACCTGAAGGCCGAAATTCCTTTCCAGTCCATTTTCGATGCAGCGTTTCAAATCATACACATCCTGTGATAATGCACTGTTAATACTCAGCAAAATATAAATCAACAGGATGATGAACTTATTATTCTGCAGAACTTGCATCTTCGAAAAGAATAGTTGGTTCATGAATAACTTTTTTTGATTCGCTTGATATTAAGAGATATATCGAAGGAACGACATATAAGGTAAGCAAAGTGGACAACAGTAAGCCACCAACTACAGCAACCCCCATTGCAACACGGCTTTGGGCTCCTTCTCCCCAACCCAATGCTAAGGGTAAAATTCCGAGTATTGTTGACAAACTGGTCATTAAGATGGGCCTGAACCTTGCTGCTGAAGCGTAACGTATCGCTTCAAGCTTTTTCATTCCTGCCTCTTTTCGCTGGTTGGCAAATTCCACAATCAGAATTCCGTTTTTTGAAACAAGTCCTATCAGCATGATAATGCCAATCTGGCTGAAAATATTCATGGTGATATTAAAATACCACATAAATAGCAATGCACCTGTAAGAGCGAGCGGGACAGTCATCATAACGATCAGGGGGTCTTTGAAACTTTCGAATTGAGCCGAAAGTACCAGAAAAATCAATACAATAGCGAGCAGAAACGCAAACATCAGGCTCGAAGAACTTTCGATATAATCCTTAGAATCGCCAGCAAGGGCAGTTCTGAATGAATCATCCAAAACTTTGGCAGCAATTTTGTCCATTTCTTCTATGCCCTGACTTATGGTTATTCCATCGGCAAGCCCCGAATAGACGGTCGCTGCCACAAACCTGTTATACCTGAAAAGCTGGGGTGGGGCAGTTGATTCACGAAGCGTTACAAGATTGTCGAGCTGAATCATGTGCCCTTTATCATTTCTAACATACAAAGATTTAAGGTCAAGGGGTTTGTTTCGGTTTTCTCTGGCAAGTTCACCCAGAATCTGGTATTGTTTTCCATTCATGATAAAATATCCGAAGCGTTGTCCGCTCAGCGCCAACTGTAGTGTCTGTCCGATGTTTTGTGTAGAAACGCCTAACAGATTGGCTTTATCTCGGTTGATCTCTATCCGCAATTCCGGTTTGGTGAATTTAAGGTCAACATCTGCCATAACAAATAAAGGATTGGAATACACCTCCGCCATAAACTGCGGCAATACCTCACGCAGTTTTTCTATGCTTGTGGCCTGAAGTACATACTGTATCGGCAATCCGGCCCTGCGGCCTCCAAATGTTGATTGTTGAGTTACATTTGTTCGTGATCGTGTCATTTTCCGCAATTCTGCTGTAACCTGGCCTGCAATTTCCTGTTGAGTCCTTTTTCTTTGATCTGGTTCTACAAGTGAGATACGTGTAAAACCTCCCCCGGGCCCCGCCCTGCCGATAATTTTTTCATACTCAGGGACTTTCTCCTTAATCATTTCAAAAATCTCTTCAATATAGCTGAGATTAAATTCGTAGGTTGACCCTTCCTGTGAGTTGACCCGTAAAACTACCTGTGAACGGTCCTCAAGAGGGGCCATCTCGGCAGGTATTGTATTCCATAAAAGAAAAATCAATATGAATGATAATAACAGAATGATCCAGGAAACATATCTTCGCTTAAGAAATTTTTCTAGTGAATTTTGATAGATGATGTTCAACCTGACAAAATATTTTTCAGATATGCTATAGATTCTGCTTTTTTTAGGTCTGGTTTTCAGAAGCTTGGTAGATAGCATGGGGGTGAGCGTAAGGGCAACAAACGATGAAATGGCTACCGATCCGGCAATTACAATACTGAACTCCCTGAATAACCTTCCGGTCATTCCTACCAGAAACACGATAGGGATAAAAACTGCAATAAGGGTAATGGTGGTTGAAATGATTGCGAAGAAAATCTCATTGGCGCCTTTAAACCCGGCTTCGACAGGTGTCATGCCCTGTTCAATCTTAACGTAGATGTTTTCCATCATCACAATGGCGTCGTCTACTACAAGGCCAATTGAAAGTACGATAGCCAGTAACGTAAGCACATTGATGGTAAAACCTGCAATGTACATGATAAAAAACGAACCAACCAGCGATACGGGTATTACAAGAATGGGTATCATGGTAGTACGCCAGTCACGTAAAAACAGGAAAATAATTACTACTACCAGGAAAAAAGCAGTATAGATGGTAAACTGAACCTCTTTGATAGATGAGCGAATATATTTGGTATTGTCAAATCCTATTTCATAGTCAACATCATCGGGGAGATTTTTCTTAATATACTTAAGACGTTCATAAATCTCGTCTGCAATTTCGATATGATTGGCACCCGGTTGTGGAATTATTACGGTGGCTACCATAGGTATCCCGTTCATTTTAAGTATACCGCGCAAATCTTCCGGTCCGAGTTCGGCACGGCCTATATCGCTTACACGAATTATCTGGTTGCCATTTTGTCTTAATATCAAATTGTTGAACTCCTGAGGGGTTGTTAACAGTCCCAATGTCCTGATCGTGAGTTCGGTATTTGTACCTTCAATGCTTCCTGCCGGTAGCTCCACGTTTTCTCTGTGAATGGCATTTCTCACATCAAGCGGGGTCATCTGGTATCCGGCAAGTTTTGCCGGATCGAGCCATATGCGCATGGCATACCTTTTTTCACCCCAGATCATAATGGCGCTTACACCCGATACGGTTTGCAGTTGTTCTTTAAAAGTAAGGTCGGCAATCTCCGAAAGCTCAAGCAAAGATCTTTGCGAGCTCTTTACAGCTACCATTAAAATCGGACTTGCATCTGCATCGGCTTTTGATACAGTAGGAGGGTCGCAGTCGCGCGGTAAAAACCGCTGGGCTTGTGAAACTTTGTCGCGTACATCGTTAGCGGCTGATTCCATATCTACAGACAGCTCGAATTCAACGGTGATATCACTTCGCCCCTGTCTGCTATCACTGGTCAGGGTACGGATGCCCTGTATACCGTTGATGGATTGTTCAAGGGGTTCTGTAATCTGCGATTCTATCACATCAGAGTTGGCGCCCGGATAGGTTGTACGCACCGATATAATAGGAGGGTCAACACTCGGAAATTCTCTGACTCCTAAATAAGTCATCCCGATAAATCCGAACAGCAGAATGACTAATGAAAAAACAGTGGCCAAGACCGGCCTTTTTATGCTGGTTGAAGAAAGGCTCATTGTTGACTGTTTGCAAGTTCATTATTGATAATCAGGGTGTCGAGTTGCACAGGGATTTGATGACGCAGCTGCAGAATGGCAGTAACAAGAACGGTGTCGCCAAAATGAAGCCCCGATTTTACCTGCACATGCGATTCGGTGCGTAATCCCAGAACAACCTTAACCTCTTGTGCTTTACCGTTTTTATAAATAAAAACTTTTTCACCCTCCATCTCTGGTATTACAGCCTCACTGGGAATGGATACCGCTTTTTCTATTTGCGATAATTCAGCTGTTACACTTACAAATCTTCCCGGTTTCAATTCTTCATTGGTGTTTGGGTAAAGGGCCCTTGCTAGTATGGTGCGTGTTTGCAAATCAACCTTGGGGTCTACTGCATAAACACTGGCGGCAAATGTTTTTTCGATTCCATCTACTGCAAACTCAATTAAAAACCCGGGTATTAATTCATCTGCATATCTTTCGGGTATCGAAAACTCAATTTTTAACGGCTTATTTTTAATCAGCTGTACAATTTTTGTCTGAGGCGTGGCAAATGCCCCTTCGCTAACCATTCGTAATCCTACGATACCATCAAAAGGTGCCCTCAGCTCGGTTTCAGATATACGTGCTTCTATTAGCAGTATGTCAGCTTGCTGGGTTTGCAGTTCTGTGGCCACCTGATCGTAACTCTCCTGGCTTATGGCATCCCTGTCGAGCAACTGGCGCTGACGAAACTCGCGCTCATTGGTGAGTTTGTGTTGTGCCTGGAGCTTCAATAACTGTGCCTGTAAGGGCTTGTCATTTATTTTGGCCATCAGTGCTCCCTTTTTAACCCATTTTCCTTCGCTAAAGTAGATACCCACAACCTTGCCCGATGTTTCAAAAGAAAGTTCCACTTCTTCGTCGGGAAGTAATGAACCTGTACTATATAATAATTCACTCATCTGCGTAGGTATTACAACATAACCACTCGCCAGCAATGGTTGGCCGCTGCCTCGCGCACCCTTAGCAACTGACATAGGGTTTTCATATCCTTTTTTGAATTGATTCTTCAACCTGGGATAGAAAACAATTCCTGTTAAAAAAATTATCAATATAACAGAAACAACCGTTCGGGTTGATTTTTTAGAAGTTAACACCATACAGGTAATTAATTAATATTCAGATAAACATAGTTCTCACATGCCAAGACAGCTAATAGAACACCCAAAAATACGAATTGTTATCCATTATATTCCCTATAGAATACAACTGATTAACAGTTTTTATATCCAAGCAGAATAAATATAAAACTCCGGGATGTGCTAAAAGCAGCTCTGATTATGATAATTCGCTGACCTTTTCAAGTTTTATTACTGCAATAAAACTGTGAGCTTTTTTAAATCCTGTGACCTTAAAACCGGTTTTTGCTGCCAGTTTCATTATTTCGTCCGGACTGAATATTTTGATCCTGATGGAGTTTAATATCCGGTGATATAGCAAATATGCTACCCCAGATATACTTTTATATGGGAAATGGACAACTGCTATACTATTTTTCTTTAAATGCTTGTTAAAATTCCTAAATATTTGTTCATGACGGGTGCAAAATTCCATGACTCCCTGCGAAGTGATCTTATCGAATTGCTGATCTATATGCAACTCTTCAATGTTTCCAACCTCAGCATGAACGCCTCTCTTTTTAGCCACCTCTACCATGCCTTCGCTTAGGTCAATACCATATACTTTACATCCTTTCTGCATTAGCGGTAAAGCATCAAATCCGGTTCCGCATCCTGCATCAAGAATATATTCTCCTGGCTGGGGGTTTAAAAATTCATATACTACTTTTCGCTCTTTTTTTCTGAGTTTTCCTAAAAAACCGGTTGTGAACCTCTTTTGATATTTATCAGCAATTTGATTATAATACGCTTCTGATTTTTCCATTATTTAGTCTTTTTACTTCACGGGAAAAGAACAAATATTTGAGCTAATTTATCAATGTCTTTTAATTAAAACAGTTAGGCTTCGACTCCGCTCAGCCTGACAGTCAACCTGACATTGATTAATATATGTTAATTCTGATCTTAAAGATATTCTATTTTTTCGAAAATTATTTCATCTTCTGATGAATTATAAAGATTTAACTTCAAATCAAAAGATATCTGAAAAGTTAAATCAATAAGTAACTTGCAGCTTAATAACAATGATAGCTATGCCGTTTACAAAAAAAAAAGTGCTAATATTACAATTATTGATCTCACCATAGGATGAAAAGAAAAATTACTGACCAACAATATAATACCCTGGGCACAGGTGCAAAGAATCAACCTGCTTTTAACGATTCATTCTACAGACAGATTGTTGAAAACTCATTAAATGCCGTGCTGGTTTATAATGAAGATGCACAATGTACTTATGCCAATTATTCAGCATTTGAACTGGGGGGGTACAATTATGATGAAATAAAAAAGCTTACCATTAATGATATTGTTCACCCCGAAGATATAGGATTATTAAGAGATGAAATAAACAAGACCAAAGTAAACAGGGATGAACGATCGGAGGTTTCCTTCCGGATAAAGCACAGCAATGGTACCTATATATGGGTCGAATGTAGCTTTAGACGAAATTACAACAGCAAGGGAGATGTAATTGAAACGTTTATAAACTGCAGAAATATTACCCTGCGAATGGAAGCAGAAAGGAAACTTACACTTTCGAATCAGCGTTTTAACCTGGCAATTGACCTTGGCAGGCTCACATGGTGGGAATGGGATATGAAAGAGAACCTTCTTATTGCCGACCTGAATAAGCTAAAACTCATTAATCCCGATTTTAAATCTTCCAGAAATAGCCTGCAGGAACTGCAAAAACATCTTCATCCCGTTGATATCGAACATACTAAAAAGTCGCTTGAAGATTATCTGAACGGTTCAAAAAAATATTTTGAATCTGAATTTCGTGTCAAAACGAAAAATGGTACATGGAGATGGCTGGTAAACAAGGGTATAGTTATTCAGGCAGATGAACAATCTAAACCGCTCAAACTGGGAGGGTTGGTTATAGATATTACAGAATACAAAGAGGCCAATACCATGCTGTCGGAAAATGAAGAAAAGTTAAGGAATATTTTCAACTCTTCACCCGAAGCTATTTTCATATCATCTGCCGATCTAAAGCTTATAGATTGCAATGCCGAAGCGCTTAAACTTTTTGGTTACGAAAAGAAGGAATTTTTGGACCTCAGCCCTTTTGACCTTACAAATGATTTTAACAGAGATCAGTTGTTATCTGCTCTTGGCAAAATGAAAATGAAAAATCATGTAAAAAACAAGGAGATTACATTTATAAAAAAAGATGGCGGTTTCTTCAATGGTCTTCTATCGGCCAACGCTGTGTTTAATAAACTTAAAGAGCCAAAATATTTTATTTTTGTGGTTCAGGATATTTCATCATTTAAAAAAGTAGAAGCAGAATTATTGTATTCCAAGGAGAAAGCAGAAGAGTCTGATAAACTGAAATCGGCGTTCCTTGCCAATATGAGCCATGAGATAAGGACACCTATGAATGCGATTATCGGTTTTAGCGATTTGCTGTCGGATCCTTCACTTGACCATTCAGAAATCGGGAATTATACCTGTATCATCAAAGAACGTTGCAACAATTTACTGCAAATTGTCAATGATATTCTTGATATTTCGAGGATCGAAGCCAATCAGATTGAATTAAAAGAATGCCGGTTTTCGATAAATTCATTGCTTGACGAATTATACATCATTTACGCACAGAAATTGATAAATGAGGGAAAATTGCAGATAGTGCTTAATTTAAGCAAAGACCTTGATGATAAAGGGAGCAGTTTTTTTTCGGATGAAGTGAGGTTGAAACAGGTATTATGCAATCTGCTCGACAATGCTGTAAAATTTACCAAATCAGGTGAAATTGAGTTTGGGTATAAGATGCTGCATGATAATTTATTAGAGTTTTATGTTAAGGATACCGGCATTGGCATAAGCCCTGAAAAACACCAGCTTGTTTTTGAACGCTTCAGACAAATTGATGAATCGCTCGACAGGGAATTTGGTGGCAACGGGCTCGGGCTTGCGATTTGCAAGGCGTTTGTTGAATTAATGAATGGCAGGATATGGTTACATTCTGCACCCGGTAAGGGCACCACCTTCTTTTTTACAATTCCTGTAAAAAAAGCTTCTGTTGAAGAACTATCCTTAGCTTGTGAGTCTAAAATTGCAGGTTATAACTGGGCAAATAAAAAAATTCTGATTGTTGAGGACGACAGGGCAAGCCTTGCGTTTATGAAGGTGCTGTTTAATTTAACGCGGGCCAAACTGGTATTCGCCGCCAGGGGACAGGAAGCAATAGATATCTGTATGAAAGAGAAAGATTTCGATCTGGTGCTAATGGATATTCAATTACCCGATATCAATGGCCTTGAGGTAACAAGAATGATTAAGGGTATTAACAAAAATCTCCCGGTAATAGCCCAGACAGCATATGCCATGTATGGCGATGAATCAAAATGCCTCAAAGCCGGTTGCGATGATTATATTTCAAAGCCCGTTGATATTACCGATCTTTTTTTTAAAATAAACAGGTTGGTCGACAAATAAAAAAAAAGCTGCCTGCTATATTTATCCTGGCAGACAGCTTTATTAACAATAATTTCAATCGGGTTTATTAGTAGTTTAAAATCAAACAGTATTGGTTTAACTCATCTGACCAATCGTCTTTTTAATAATACCAATCGCCTCATTTAGCTCACTTTCTTTGATTACCAAAGGAGGTGCAAACCTGATAATATGCTCATGGGTAGGTTTTGCCAAAAGACCGTTCTCTTTCATGGCCACACATACATCCCATGCTGATTTACCCTTAGTGGGCCTTATCACTACAGCATTCAGTAAACCTTTACCCCTTACGAGTTCTACCATTTCATATTCATTTTCGAGCTTCTTCATTTCATCTCTGAATATTTTACCCATTTTTTCGGCATTCTCAGCAAGTTTTTCTTCTTTAATTATTTCAAGGGCGGCTATTCCCACTTTTGATGCAACCGGGTTGCCCCCGAATGTAGAGCCATGCTCCCCGGGTTTGATACATAACATGATTTCGTCATCGGCCAGAACGGCAGAAACAGGGTATACACCTCCTGATAAGGCTTTTCCGAGTATCAGAATATCAGGTCTGACATTTTCGTGGTCGCATGACAGCAGTTTTCCTGTTCTGGCAAGCCCTGTTTGCACTTCATCTGCTATAAACAAAACATTGTTCTTTTTACACAAATCATAGGCTGCCTTCAGGTATCCTTCATCCGGAACATAAACGCCTGCTTCGCCCTGTATTGGCTCAACAAGAAAACCAGCCACATTCGGGTCTGTGATTTCCTTTTCAAGCGCTTCAATATCATTATATGGTATTTTTACAAATCCGGGGGTAAAAGGGCCAAAACCGCTATAAGAATCAGGGTCGGTTGACATCGAGACCACAGTAATGGTGCGGCCATGGAAATTGCCTTCGCAGACTATTATTTTTGCCTTGTTTTCAGCAATTCCTTTTTTTTCATAAGCCCATTTACGGCAAAGCTTAAGTGCTGTTTCATCTCCTTCGGCACCGGTATTCATCGGAAGCACTTTATCGTATCCGAAATAACTGGTAATGTACTCTTCATATTCACCCAGGCAATTGTTGTAAAAAGCCCTTGAGGTAAGGGTTAGCTTTTTAGATTGTTCAATCATGGCGCCTACAATTTTTGGGTGACAATGCCCCTGGTTCACAGCCGAATAAGCCGAAAGAAAATCAAAATACCTTTTTCCTTCCACATCCCACATAAATATTCCTTCACCTTTTTCAAGCACAACCGGAAGAGGATGGTAATTGTGAGCTCCATAAAGCTCTTCCTTTTTCATGTAATCGTTACTTGTTAACTTTGCCATTTTTATACGGTTTAAATATTAATTTGAATTTTTTTACAAATGTACTGAATTAATATGCATATAGAATATGATAAAACGCAGCTTTTTGTTTTTATATAGATGATTACTTTTAAAACTGCCCGACAATCTTAATATTGAATACCCTCCCGGTAAGATAATTCGGTATGGCAAAACTGCTTGCGATATTTGAATCGTCATTTTGTACAGTCTTCACCCAATCGAAAGAAGCCTGGTTATTAAGGCCAAAAAGATTAAATACCTCAAGATTAAGCCAAACGCTGGTATACTTACTGAAAAGCTTTAGGTTTTTTAGCGATTTTGATAAACCTATGTCCACTCTCCTGTAAGGTTTCATGGTAATATTCATATCTGGACGGCTGTAATTTGGAGTCCCGTATGGAACCCTGCTGGCAAATGCAAGGTTTACATGAACTTTGTAATCGGGATTGTTCGGAAAATAGTCCTGAAAAAACAAACCGAAATTAACTACCTGATCTGTCGGGCGCCGGTAGTATCCGGGCCAAACAACAGTTTTATCAGGCAAAAGGTAATAATCTTTGTAAACATCTTCCATTGCCCTCATTATAGAAAATGAAGCCCAGGATTCTGCATCTTTTACAAACTCACCATTAATTTTAAACTCTACCCCTGTAGCATAACCTCTCGCGATATATTGTGGAAGATATTGAATGTCCACATCATCAACCTTATAGGGGATAAGGTTCCATAAATGCTTGTAAAACAATTCACCCGAAAAGATAAAAGGCCGTTGCCAGACGTCAAAACCATACTGTGCACCAACCAGATAGTGTATAGATTTCTGGGCTTTGATATCTTTATACAGTGCTCCCTCCGGGTCTCGCATTTCTTTGTAAAAAGGAGGTTGATAATAATAACCCGCAGCCGCCCGAAAAGTTATTTTTTTCGTCCAGTAAGGGGCAATGGTAAGCACAGCCCTGGGACTAATAACTGCCTGCTTGCCGAATGACCAGTAATGTCCGCGTATTCCGGCAGTCAGAAAATAATCGGCAAATTCCGACTTAATGGTGAATGTATTTTGAAAGTAGGCCGTTACGCGGTTATTATAAAGATGATTCTTTGAAATTGTAGTCTTATACAGGTTCACTTCGGAGTTGTTATAGGGTACCGAATAACCGGCAGAATCTATCATTTCCCACTCCCGTATTTTATCGTCAATTTCTTCAGTCTGAAGTTTAATTCCCCACTTCAGGCTGTTTGATTTTGTGTAGTAGCTTCCTTTATGCTCAAGCGAATAGACTTTGGCAAACAGGTAATTACGTGCATGCTGCAAATATGTGCCAACTCCTAAGTTCATAATGCTGTCTCCCTGTGTCTCAGAATCAACGGTGTTATCAAGTAAATTTATCCAGTATTGCCCCTGTATATCGTAGTTAACTCGTTCTAATGTGTTAAAAGCGCTACCGATAAGTTTTAACGATGTTCTTTTTCCGGGACGAAAATCAAAGGCAAGTGCACCAAGATAGGTATCGAACCGGTCTAACTCCTGTCCGTCATAAAAAACTTTAAAACTAAGCGTTTGCTGGTAGGTGCCGAATTCGGTATACTTCGACTCAGGGATAACCTTATAGTTGTTTTGTGATATGTTTCCGAGCATTGATATTTCTAACCATTTTTTAACATCATAAGTCAGGTATGTCTGAAAATCAAAAAAAGATGGTTTGTAATCTCCCTTGGTCTGCAAGCTATTCAGCAGGTACTGGTTCGATTTATACCTCACTCCTCCGATAGCAGTAAATCTCCTGTTTTTTGAAGCTCCTTCGAGATGTGCAGTAGCTCCCAGGAGACTGCCTGTGAAACTGCCGCCAAACTCTGATGGCCTTTTATACCTTATATCTAACACCGATGACATTTTATCGCCGTATTGGGCATCAAAACCACCAGCCGAGAATTGAAGCGTAGATACAAGGTTGGAGTTGATGATGCTAAGCCCCTCCTGTTGGCCTGCCCTTACCAGTAACGGTCTGTATATCTCGATATCGTTAATATATAGAAGGTTCTCATCAAAGTTACCGCCCCTTACCGAATATTGTGAGCTGAATTCACTTTTAAGGCTTGCGCCAAGGGAACCTAACAGCGATTCCACTCCTCCGGCGGCAGACGGAAGCATGTCAATTGACTTGATATTTATCCGTTCCATTGTACCCACACGTTCATACCCGCTTTCAATAAATACCTCATCAATTATCTCAAGCGATGGGGTGAGTTGCCTTTCAAAGTAATAGGTTTTTCCCGCGGCTACTTTTACTGGAATGGTTGTTCTTTCAAATCCGAGAAAAGATATTTCAATGGTTACCACCTTGTCAGCCGGAACATCTAACTCAAACCTTCCTTTTTCATCTGTTATTATACCAGTGGTGGTTTCAATCACATTAACGGTGGCCCCAAAAACAGGGATGTTCCTTTCATCGGTAATCTTTCCCGATACTTTAGTCTGGTTCTGCGCATACAGGTTCTTTGTAAATAAAAGAAAAAAGAATGGTATGATGATGCCCCTATAAATCATTTGCATTTAAAAAAATCAAATTTATATAACTGTTTGGTGAGGGCATAAATTGTGGTATGGCTATTTTTTATTTTTATAATCGCCCCTTTTGATTGCTTCAAAAAACTTAATCCAGGCAAGCGGATTAAATATCTGATAAGAAGGAAAGGTTCCCTGTGTAAAAGTTTCCTGGTATTGCTGATTCATCACATGCTGAAAATTCTGTCGGGCGTTGGGACTGTTTTCAAGAATTATCTGTGTCTTAAGCAATGCAATGTTTTTTCGCGCCCTTTCCATATCATCATCGGGTAGTTCCAGGTTCAGGAAAGCCTGCTTAAATTCTTCGTAATTCCTCCAGGGATAAATAACAACTTCATTTATCATAAAGGTATCTTCAGCAAGAACAATATCCATTGTTATAAAAGGTTCTGAAAGGTTATCGGGAATGATAAACTGTTTCTTTTTATAACCAAGGCTCGAAAACAATACCGTATCGCCGGCAGAGGTTACCATTGAAAATTTACCCTGGGAGTCGGTAATTGTTCCTCTCATACTGTTCATTATAAGTATATGTGAAAACGGAAGGGGCTGGAGCAGTTCGCTCTTTATCCTGCCTGTTAGCTGAACAAGTTTTTCATCCTGGCCGTAACTCAATGCAAAGATGAGTGTAAGCAGCAATGTTATCATTGATTTCGTGTAACCCATTTTAAACCTTTTCCCCTCCTTCAAATTTGTGTAAGGTTTCAAAAATAGTCAAAATATTGAATAAATAAGGCTGGGATTAAAATTCAAATTCAACTAAATTTGTATTAAGACGAACCTTTAACCTTGAATCGTATAATGATTGTTCAAAAAGAAATTATTCTCAAAAATTACCCGCGCGGGTTTCATCTTATTACCGACACTATTTCAAAAAATCTTGATGACCTGCCAGAGAAAGGTTTGCTGAACATATTTGTAAAACACACCTCGGCAGCCATTTCCCTTAACGAAAATGCCGATCCTTCGGTTCGCGTTGATTTCAAACGGTTTACCGACAAACTTGTTCCCGAAAACGATTCTATGTATACCCATACGCTTGAAGGAAGCGATGACATGCCGGCGCACATAAAATCATCACTCTTCGGGCAGTCGGTTACACTGCCTGTAACCAACAGAAAGATCAACCTGGGCACCTGGCAGGGTATCTATTTTTGCGAATTCAGAGATTATGGAGGCCCAAGGACTCTAATGCTGACAGTTTTTTCCTGAGGTTATAAATTGTTTAAAAGTATATATATGAAATTTTCTGATGATGACAAAAAAATGCTTGCTGAAAAGGGAATTACCATAAAAATGGTTGAAAATCAATTACATAACTTTCAGGAGGGATTTCCTTATATTAAACTTGTTAGGGCCGCAACACCTGGGAATGGTATAAAAACACTGGATACTAATTCATTAAAATCATATTCAGAAAAATATGAAGCCGAAACTGGTTTGGTGAAACAAAAATTTACCCCTGCATCAGGTGCAGCCACCCGCATGTTCAAAGCCTTGTTCGAGTTCGAATCTGCCTTCAGCATGTCTGGTTACGATCCTTTAATCCTTACAAACGAGGCCTACAGGCATGTTAAACAGTTTTTTGATAACATCGGCAGTTATGCTTTTTATCCGGTTATGAACGAATTGCTGGCAAAATCCGATAAGAGTATCGCAGGGCTAATAGAAAATAAACAATATAACGAGATACTTGACGCATTGTTGGGTGAAGAGGGAATGAATTACCGGAATCTTCCCAAAGGCCTCATTCTTTTTCATCGATATACCGATGGGCCCCGTACCGCTGTTGAAGAACATCTTGCAGAGGGTGCAGAATATGCAAAAAATCAGGGCGACCTTGTTAAGATACACCTTACAGTTTCACCCGAACATATTCATGCATTTAAGCAGCTAATAGACAGAACCAAAAACAGGTTCGAGAAGAAATACAATGTGAGGTATGAAATCACCTATTCGGTGCAGAAACCCTCTACCGATACCATCGCGGTTGACAAAGACAACATGCCGTTCAGGGATGAAGAGGGGAAATTGGTTTTCAGGCCTGCCGGGCATGGTGCGCTTATCGAAAACCTTAACGACCTGGATGCCGATATGGTATTTATCAAGAACATAGACAATGTTGCACCCGATAACCTCAGGTCTGAAACTGTGGTTTATAAAAAGGCACTGGCCGGCGCTTTGCTTGCCTGTCGCGAAAGAATGTTCAGGTACCTGGGCTTAATAGAGAAAAAGCAGGTGTCTCCAGCGATTTTAAAAGAGATAGGTGAATTTATTGATAAGGATTTATGTATTCACCTTCCCGACAAGAAACTTAATGACAATCAGTTAATTGAACTATACAAAGAAAAGTTAAACAGACCTGTCAGGGTTTGCGGAATGGTTAAAAACTCGGGCGAACCAGGAGGGGGGCCATTCTGGGCCGTAAACCAGGATGGAAGTGTCTCACTCCAGATTGTTGAAACTTCTCAGATTGACATGAAAAATATGTTTCAGAGAACAACCCTTGAAAGTTCCACACATTTCAATCCGGTAGATATCATTTGCTCATATAAAGACTATAAGAATAACAAATTCGATCTGCTCAAACTGGTAGACCATTCTACCGGGTTTATTACAAAAAAATCTAAAGACGGTGTGCCATTAAAAGCGCAGGAGCTGCCCGGTTTGTGGAATGGTTCAATGTCGGGTTGGAATACCATTTTTTATGAAGTACCGGCATCTGCTTTTAATCCGGTGAAAACCATTAACGACCTCGCCAAGCCAGAACACCAGCCTTAATACCGGCCTGAAAATACTCCTGTTTTTAAAGTAATTGTTTACAGTAAGATTAATCTCTTTTGATAGTTTAAGGGCATTTATCCTTTAATTTTTTTTGGCAGGATAGAATAATGCTATTCCCCGGCAATTACCATACTTTGCAATAGGCCCATGACAAAGGACAACAGGCAGCGTGTTAAAAACCATGAAATAGTGTGGTGGTTGTCTGCAATTATATTAAATTTAATAGCACCATTTTTTTAATTGTTAATAAATGTGTTTTTCAGTTATGTCATAAAAGAATATTTTTATTCGAATGAGTTTATAATTTCTAATAGAAATATATAATAAGCATTACAAGTATAATTTATTACAACACTGTTATAGACAAATGAAATTGAATCAATAAAACCACTAATTTATGAGAAAGTTTGTTTTCATTTTAATTGCCTTGTGCTTGTTTATAGGGATATCGAAGGCACAGGATGAAAAGTTTAAAGCCCTTTATATGTATAATTTCACCAAATACCTCGAATGGCCTTTGGAAAACATAAAGGGCGATTTTGTAATAGGTGTGTTCGGAACATCTCCAATTATCCAGGAACTTATGATTATTGCCGAAAAGAAAACTGTTTCAAACCACCCGATTGTTGTGAAAAAGTTAATTGAACTTGATGAAATTGCAAAATGCCATATCGTGTTTGTTCCTGAAAACAAATCGTCCAGGATTGATGAGATTGCGCAAAAGTGCAGTGCAAAAGGAATTTTACTGATTACAGAAAAGGAAGGGTTTGCGAAAAATTTTGCAGGGATAAACTATGTGAAAGTTGATGGTAAACAAAACTTCGAGATCAACAAGAAAAACATCGAAGGGAAAGGGATTAAAGTCAATTCAACATTAGTTACGCTTGGTATAGAGATTAAATAACACTTAAAACAATTATTGAATATGAAATCATTACAATATATAATTTTCTGCCTGACACTAATGCTGTCATTTGAAAATATTTATGCCCAGGCAACCGATAAAAAAATAGAAGAATTAACACGTGAAGAAGTCCTTGATCTTTCGTACGATGAACTGCTTGAAATGCCTTTTGAAGACTTGTTAAAACTGGCCGATATTGTAGGTGTTTCTCTCGATGAGTTATATGAGATGATCTTGAACAAAGACCTGGTGTCTGCTTCTAAAAAAGTAGAATCCAGTTTCAATGCCCCTTTGTCAACATCTGTTATATCTTACCAGGAAATCGTAAATTCAGGGGCAAGGTCAATTGAAGAAGCATTAAGATTGGTGCCGGGTTTAATTGTTCGTGAAAAAACCAATGGCAATTTTGACATACATATCAGGGGCAATGAAAACCTTCCTCCGCATCATATGTTTGTGTATTCCGAAAACTCAATCACCCTGGTGATGATAGATGGAAGGCCGGTGTATAATTATGTGCATGGTGGAACCTTTTGGGAAACACTGCCAATTGGAATTGAAGATGTTGATAGAATTGAGGTTGTAAGAGGACCTTCAAGCGCTTTATATGGACCAAATGCTGTCTCGGGTGTGGTTAACATAATAACAAAAAAGCAGACGGGCGACAATTTATCTGTTGCTGCCAATGTTCAGGCTGGTAACCAGAATAGCCTGATTTCATCTTTGGTTCTTGGTAAAAAAATCAACAAAAAACTCTCATTTCGTGCTTCTGGAAATTTTGAAACCCTTGACCGTAATTCAGATAAGCTTTATGTTCATAAGTTCAATGGGAAAGAATGGGGTCTTTTGTCAAAACAACAGCTTGATACATTAAGAACCTTTTCTCCTTTGGAGGGCAGTTGGTTTAATGTCTTTGATCCAACCGACGATATTAATGAGATGTATCCGAATCCTTATCTGGCAAGACAAAGAATTGGTGTAAACGGGGGGCTTGAATATTCACTTAAAGACGATATGAATTTAAATTTAAAAGGAGGGTATCAAAGTTCACAGGTTTTATCTACAACAATGGGTGATAATCCTACTTCAATGGCTGGAAGGGTCTCAAATACTGAATATATTGATTTTAATGCCAGGTTAAAGGGCCTTACTGCCCAGGTGAACCTGCTAACAGGATGGCAGGATATTGTTCTTCAGGATACCGGTTTCAAGGTTGGCATTTTCAACCTGAATACAAATCTGGAATACGATATTAATATAGGAAATTTATCAATCAGGCCCGGATTTGCATATCAGTTGGGTAAATATGATGATACCCCTTACCTTAGATACATCGGACAAGGTTTTCTTAACGGGACAAGGGATTTTAGTTCAACAGCGCTAAGCCTGAGGGCTGAATATCTGCTATTTGAAAGAATCAGGCTTGTGGGTGCCATAAGAAGCGAAAAATACAACACACATAAAAATAATTATTGGTCATATCAGGCTATTGCTTCATATAACCTGAATAACAGGCATAATTTCAGGATACTCTATTCGCAGGCCAACAGGGGGCCTTTTCTGGTTGACTCTTATGCCGATTACCTTTGGGACAGGGTGGGAAGACCCATGCCGGGATCAATTTTGTTTTTGGGGAAGGAAAACCTTGGACTACTCACAATGAATATGGTTGAGTTTGGGTACAGGGTAAAACCAATTAAAAGCATCCAGGCTGACTTTGAACTTTTTATGAACAATACAGATAATTATAGCTCTCTATACCCCGATTCTGTAAACCTGAACGGGTTTCATCTGGGTACCGGAAGACCCTTTGTGAGAATGATATATCAGAATATTGATATGACCAGTAAACAGTATGGTGTCTCTGGTAATATTAGCTGGGTACCGGATAAAAACATCGTGATAAAACTATTCGGAACATATCAAAAAAGCTTCTTATATAATGTCATTCCTTTTTCTCCTGACTCTGCCGTGTCAAGAATGATTACAGAAGCTTTTATCCGCTATCAGATCGACACTGTTACTACCTTCTCAAAAAATTTCCCTGGTGACAGGGTCACAGAAACTGAAAACCATGCCACTCCTTCTTTTTATGGAGGTTTGTCGGTTGATGTGAAGGTGTTACAGGAAAAGTTACTGTTCTCAACAAATATGTATACCTATTCTGCTCAAATTTTTCAGAGCAAATACAGTGAGAAAAACATTGACAATAAAGTAATTATAAATGCCAAAGTATCATATAAACTATTAAACAATAAGCTTACACTGTTTGTCAATGCAAGGAATATTGTATCAAAGAAGCGTGAATTTGCATATATGGACGAAATAGGCAGGCTGTTTCTGATTGGGTTGAACTTTAATTTATAAACTAAAATAAATACACGTATGAAAACAAATTTCTTCAGGTTTTTCTTATTTGCATTTTCTTTGGCCTTGATTATGGCATGTGAAAAAGAAGAGAAAAACCCGGCTTATGTCGGCTTATGGGAGTCAAATTCTTTTTCTTTGCAAACTGCCGCAGGCGCAGCCACTGCAAAAATGTTATTTGATTTTGATAAAACTGGTTTTACAAACGAAATTTTTCTTTATGCTGCACAGGTAAATATGTATGTGGAGATGTTGGGTGTTAAAGGCAGTATTGAAGAGAAAGAAAATCAAGAACTTACTGTAAGCCTGACCGATATTGGTACATGGGACTCAAATCAGAATGATTACAATTGGAAAAACAGAACTAACAATGGTGTTGAATTTGAAACACTTTACCAGGGCTATCTGTCAACAAGTATGTTAAAAGACTTTGATGCTGTTTATAAAGTTGAGGGCGATAAACTCGATCTGATTATACCAGCTGTAAACGACACAATTCACCTGTATAAGAAATAAAGAAATGTGACAATTGCCTCTTAAACTGATGTCAGGTTGAGCGCTTGCCTGCTGCACTGCTAAGGCAGGCGGGTAGTCGAATCTTCTTGTATATTACAAGAGCCTCTTTATACAGCCAGATAATATTATTCTCAGGGGTGTTCAAAATGAGATGCATTTTGAACACCTTTTTTCATGAAACCCGTAAATAACCAGCCTGATAATTAGAAAATATAAGTAGCGGATTAAAGCTGGAAATTTTTAAAAAACTCCCTGAACTCAGAAAAAGAAAAATTATGGAATTTGCCGTTTTCGAGATAAATCCTGTAAATTGCGCCCCAGTTGCCCATAGATGGAACAAACTCATAGAAATAAAAGCTGTTGTTTGAGAATTTCAATTCTTCAGAAACTGTAAGGTCTTTAACACATTTACATTTTATCATGGTTTCAGGGCTTTTGATTTTTAGGTAATTTAATAGATTTAGATTATGTCGTAGCATTAAATAATTCTGTCTGCAAATTTCAAATACATTTTTGATTTTCTAATGCTTTTAATGCTGTTTTTATAAACTACTGCTGCTTTTTTTTTGCAATAATTCATACTGTATAATAATAAAATTTCGTTCTCATTAAAAGCGAGAATGTTAGAAAATATTTGCTCATTTGTTTTTTTTAAACAAAAAGTGAATCTGCTGAATCACATTATTTGTTTGCATCAAAAAAAGACTTAT
The DNA here is from genome assembly GCA_046485045.1 of Bacteroidales bacterium. GTDB lineage: Bacteria > Bacteroidota > Bacteroidia > Bacteroidales > UBA10428 > JAFGPL01. The sequence continues at coordinate 8,450 of JAWOHT010000067.1, read as the reverse complement.
TTTCATCCTTCCAAAATCCTGAAATGTATTTTTTAAAAGAAAAGGCGGAATTTTTTTTAATCTTCTTAATATCAATTTTATGGCAGTGATCGGTACAATACTAAAAGAGGTTGTGAAAATCAAACGCAGCACAGAGGATAAAAAAGAACTCAATTTTCTTCTCCAGGAAAAAACTTTAAGAAAACTTCTGGATAAAGCAAAAAAAACCGCTTTTGGTAAAAAATACCATTTTGAAAAGATACTTCAGTCAGACAATCTGGTAAGTGCATTTCAAACCTTAGTACCGGTATATGACTATGAAAAACTGTATTTTGAGTACTGGAACAGGTTGTTGAAGGGTGAAGCCGATGTTACATGGCCGGGCAAGGTAAAATATTTCGGATTGACCTCCGGTACATCCAATGATTCCAGTAAAAGGGTGCCGGTAACCAGAGATATGGTAAAAGCTATCAGAAAGGTAGGGTTAAGACAGTTGCTTGCATTATTAGATTTCGACCTCTCAGCACATTTCTTTCAGAAAAGTATCCTAATGGTAGGCGGATCAACCAACCTGGTGAAAATTGAAGACTACTTCGAAGGTGACCTGAGCGGCATTCTTGCAAGCAAATTGCCTTTCTGGTTTAATAAGTTTTATAAACCAGGTAAAATATCAAAAGAACGAAACTGGGATATAAAACTTGAAAAAATGGTAAAAGAAGCTTATAAATGGGATATTGTCGGAGTAACCGGTGTTCCTGCATGGGTTCAGATACTCATTGAAAAAATAATTGCCTTTTACAAGGTTGAAAACATTCATCAGGTCTGGCCTAATTTCAAAGTATATGCTCATGGGGGTGTTAATTTCGCACCTTATAAGAAGAGCTTCCAAAAACTACTGGGGCAAGAAGTATACTACCTCGAAACCTATCTCGCTTCAGAAGGCTTTTTAGCCTACCAGAAGAAAAAAGACAGAGATATGCAACTGGTGCTTGATAACGGCCTCTTTTTTGAGTTTATTCCTTTTGATTCCGACAATTTTACGCAAGACGGTAACCTGGTCGAAAAACCGCGTACCCTTTTATTAAATGAAGCGGAAGAAGGTAAAGAGTATGCGATTATCCTCAGTACTGTAGCCGGTGCATGGCGCTATATTATTGGTGATACCATAAAGTTTACATCGGTAAAAGATTATGAAATAGTTATTACAGGAAGAACAAAGCATTTTTTAAGCCTTTGTGGCGAGCACCTTTCAGTAGACAACATGACAAAAGCAATCAATGCTGTTGCTGAAGAATTAAATATTGAAGTAAAAGAGTTTACGGTAATGGGACTTCCTTGTGAAAACCTGTTTGCTCATAAATGGTATGTCGGCACTAACAATTTGAATATCGACCCTGATATCTTTAGTAAAAAACTTGATGATGCTTTAAAAGCATTGAACGATGATTATGCAACCGAAAGAAAAGCTGCGCTCAGGAAAGTGATCGTTGAAATTATTCCGGAGCAGGTTTTCTATGATTGGCTGAAAGCAAAAGGCAAAGATGGCGGGCAGCACAAATTTCCGCGTGTATTAAACGGTATGCATAGCGATTGGCAGGATTTTGTAGAGAAAAACAGGAAATAATATGATAAAATCAGGGTATGTAAGGTCTTAATTTATAATCTTATCCTGTAACATGGTATCTGAATATGAACGCTGTCTATAATGGCATATTGCTCGGGTTGTTTCTAAGCATTTTTGTAGGCGCAACTTTTTTCATGCTCATTGGTACAAGTATCAACAAGGGCTTCAAACCGGCACTTGCGATGAATATGGGGGTGTTTATGAGTGATATTGTAATTATTCTGGTAGCCTATTTCGGCACTTTTGATTTTCTGAATAACCTTATCAACAATCATGTATTTAAATTGTCAGGCGGTATTGCTTTTCTGGGGTTCGGGAGTTATTACCTGTTTAAAAATCATCTTCCTTCCGACCTTACCGTGAACAGGAACAACAATTATTCAAGACTGTTTATAAACGGGTTTCTTGTCAATACACTAAACCCATCTGTCATTGCTTTCTGGCTTGGTTCAATCGTACTTGTCATATCGTATAACAAATACAATTCCAATCAGGCTTTTATGTTCTTTTTAAGCGCCATACTGGTAGTACTCATTACTGATCTTTTGAAAATTTACTTTGCCTCCAAACTTAAAAGATTCATAAATTATAAGGTTTTAAGAATAATATCTGTCATCACAGGAATTGTTTTTATCTTATTGAGCATTAAAATTTTGTTCCTAAATTAGCAATATCACAAATGTCATCACTTTTTTAAAAGGATGAATAAAAACTTCATCATTCTGATATATTCTTTTGCAATTACAACTATCGGAAGTAATATATTCGTTTATGGGCAATATCGCACAGATAAGGAATATTATAGAAAAAAAACCGACAGTCTTTCAAACCGCATATCCTATCTTGAAATCCAAATACCAAAGCTTCAGGAGAGCCGCAACTTTCAGTTTCACAATACAAAAAGAGAACTTGATCATACCAACTTTCAAAAGGCTTATTATGAATTTCTTGGTGAAGAAGAACTCGATAAAGCAAAAGATCTTACCGAAAAGCGCCTTGAAAGGGCTGAATTCAGAAGGGATGGTTTTTCAATTGATTTCTATAACAGATTTAAAAAGCATATTTACGATCAGATTAAATATCAGCGAATGTATTATCAAAACCTTTTTGAAAAAGAGAAGACATTCAGGAAAAGTTTTGATGCATATCTGAAAAAGAGAACCCTTGATGACTATAATCATGCCAAAAAAATGACCGAATTATCAATAAAATACGCTAAAGAAAACCAACTGTCAGAAACAGAAAAATATCTCCATCGCTATCATAAATACATTCAGGCAGTTATATTTGATTATAATTCACCCTACGATCTGGAAAGGCTTAGCAAAAAACAAGATGCCTTTTTAAATGCTTTTATACCGCTTGTTTCATCCGACAGCCTCAACCATATCAAACAGGGTGAAGAGCTATTAGACCAGTGTCTGGCTTATATATCATCACTGAATAACAATTTTGATACCTTATTTTATAAAAAAAACAGGTTGCTAATCGCTTCGGCCCTTTCAGATTATTACGACCGCATTGGAAATCGCATGACTGAGAACAATTCCGATCAGATGATTGTAGCAAGGTTAGATACGCTTAACCTGCCGGGAGTCTATAAGTGGCATGACCTGATCGTGGTGATTCATGAGTTTATCCCAAAATATACCTCACCAAATTTAAAGAAAGGTGAAGCGATTATGGAATCTGACAGGAAACTCTTTACCTATATTAAACGTCAGAAGCTTGCTAAGATGAGTTCTGCATATAAAGTATACGGTACTAAGTTTCTTCCATATACCAAGGATAACAAGTTAGAAGAGTTTGTTTATAACAATGCTACAAAGAAATGGCAATATATGATATGTTATGAAACTATCGGAAACAGTGAATTTACAGCAGAAGTACGAAAATATATGCCACCAATGGTTTTTACTAACGAAGGTGAATAACAGCCCGCCTGTCAGACTTTCAATGTTTCTCCCTCGGTTTTGGCAACTATAACAGCACCGCAACTGTCACTCCAAATGTTCACTGAGGTCCTTAGCATATCAAGTATGCGGTCAACAGGCAGCACCAGGGCGATCATTTCGAAAGGGAGCCCGAATATATCAAGTACAATTGTTATGATTACCATACTGCCCATAGGTATGGCCGCAGTGCCAATTGAAGCAAGCAGCGAAGCTATGAGGATTATTACCTGCTCTTTAAAGCCCATATGCATGCCTGCAGCCTGAGAAATAAATAATACAACAGCGGCAATGTATATGGCTGTACCATCCATATTCACAGTTGCACCAATTGGCAATGTAAAATTTGCCATTTTGTCTGAAACGCCCGATTTATTCTTTACATTGTCCAGTGTTAGCGGCAGGGTAGCCGCTGATGATGCTGTTGAAAAAGCAGTGAGCAATGCGGGCAGCATATTGCTGAAATGCTTTATCGGATTTATCTTTAATAAAAAATACATAATCGAAGGTAGAAGAACCAGGGCATGAACTGCAAGGGCAGCCGAGACACTCAATAGAAATATACCCAGGTTATTGAACAGCAACGATAAATTATCCTGGTCTGCAATTGTTTTTGCTACAAGCCCAAATACCCCGAATGGAGCCAGTTTTATGATGAACATGGTAATCTTTATACAAAGTTCAAAAAGACTGGCAAACATGTTGGTAAGAAATTTTCTGCTTCCCTGTCCAAGTTGAATAATAAAAATCCCCGTAAGAAGAGCTATTAAAATAACCGACAATAACTCATTATCAACTAATGATTTAAAAATATTATCTGGAACAATCCCAATAAAAATATCACCAAGTGTCTTGTGTTGAATAGATAAATCGGGCTCAAATTCCGTGAGCATATTTTGGTAATTCATTCCAGGTTTAAGGATATTGGCAAAGAATAAACCTGTAAGCAATGCAAGAATACTGGTTGACATATAATAAAAAACTGTTTTTAATGCAAGACGGCCTAAATTTCTGCCTGAACCAATACTTAATATACCAGATATTATTGATGTTAATATCAATGGAATAACAATCATCTTTAATAACCTGAGAAATATAATCCCCATCCAATAAACAACCTTTATCGCAGGGTTATAATAGGCATTTTTAATGATTTCCTTTCGCGATTTCATATAATCCTCATGGTTAAGTTTGCTTTTTAAAACAATGTCAAACTCCGACAAGGTATTGAATGTTGTTCCCTTTATTAGGGTTAATTGGTCAATAACGATAGTATCTTTATATGTAGTAACAATTGATTTCAGCGATCTGTCAGTTACTTTATAAGCTGACGGAAAAAGAATTCCGTATACCACAGAGGCTAGTAGGGCAAAGAGAATCTGCCAGTGTAATGCAATTCGGGTTTTCTTCATTTATTATCAAATTTTTTCAAAGATAATAGAAACATTTTTTTAGCCTGCATTTCAAATAGTGTTTCTAAGATAACCTTCTTTATCAAAAGTGTATTCTAAGAAAGTGTCAGGAACAAGGCATGCGGGTTTAGAAAAAAGTAATAAAAGGCATAAGGATTACAAATGTAACCATAAAATAACTGTGTTTACGTATGTAACCAGCAATCTTAAATCTATTTATTGTATAACCATGCAGTATAAGCTTATGTTTTAATTTATACTTCATATTAATCGTTTAATCAGCATATTATATATTTTTACTTAATTAAAACTTTAAATAATACCGGTATATTCGCTATGATTCACGGATAATATTGGTGTTTAATATAATTAATATATTAATAATCTGTAAAATATGAACTTTAAGTAAAATTAAACTTTAACTATTTTAAAACTTAAAAAAATGAAGTATTTTCTATATTAATATAATGAATAAAACACTGTTTTTTATCAATATAAGGCATTTCAGGAAGCGTTTTTTGATTGAAATATTGCACTTATTCATCAAATACCAACCCATCTTAAACACTTATGTATTAAACCTGATTCACCAGCCGCTATTTTTGTAACATTAATGCCAATGAAGGTCTGATATATACTCTTTTTTGCAAATTGAACACACCACAGGGATCGATTCACCAATAATATTACATTAAAACCCATTAAATCACCATAAGGAACACTCCCAACCCTATTACATTACAAATGTAACCTTATAAAGTTACTGTTGTAAACTATTAATTTATTACATTTGTAAATCCTTAAATTGTAAAATAATGAAAGAAAGGTTAATTGAATTTCTTAACAACCAAGGAATAACAGCTACTGTTTTTGCCGACAGAATAGGCGTTCAAAGGTCAAGTATTTCACATATTTTGAGTGGAAGAAATAACCCGAGCTATGATTTTATAGCTAAAATACTTGAAAAATACCCGTTATTGAATGCAAACTGGCTGATAACCGGTAAAGGAGATATGTATATGGATAAAAATATTCAATCTGACAAAAAACTGCCTCCGCTTACCTTATTTGACCCGATTGAACAGGTAAATTCTGTTCAGGTTGAAAATTCAATTCAGCATAAACAGTCTGATAATAGTACTATTTCCACCCCTAAAGAAAATTCAATTGATGAGTTTACAAATGTAAACTCAGTTGAAAGAATTATATTTTTTTATGAAAACGGCTCTTTTAAAGAATACAAACCCTTACCATAAATTTATTTGGTGTTGTTAATTATATTTGTCAAAAATTGAATTATGTACAGATATCTTATCAGACCTGTTCTTTTTACTATACCGCCCGAAACCATTCATAAACTTATTGTTTGTATATTAAAATGGCTAAATATTTTACCAGGATTCAACTGGGTTATGAAGCAAATATTTATCAATGATAAATCTGCGGCAGACATTGTATTCTGTGGCCTTAAATTTAAATCTCCTGTTGGTCTGGCCGCCGGTTTTGATAAAAATGCCGAAATATTTAATGAATTTGCAAATTTTGGTTTTGGCTTTATAGAAATAGGTACTGTTACTCCTAAAGCTCAACCTGGTAATCCTAAACCAAGATTGTTCAGGCTTAATAAAGATAATGCCTTAGTAAACCGTATGGGATTTAATAACAAAGGTGTTGACTATGTGGTACAAAATCTTAAAAAAGCACGAAAAAGCGGACTTATTATCGGAGGCAATATCGGAAAAAATACAACCACACCGAATAATCTTGCTGCCGGTGACTATGAATTTTGCTTCGAAAAGCTTTACAATTATGTAGATTATTTTGTTGTGAATGTCAGTTGTCCCAATATTTCTAATCTTAGTGAACTTCAGGATCCCGAATCGCTTGAAGAAATTCTTGTAAGGCTTGTGAACTCAAGAAAGAAAAAGGATGTTTACAAACCGGTTCTTTTAAAAATATCACCCGATTTGACCTTTCAGAAAATAGACGAAATTATCGGAATCTACTTCAAAACCGGAATTGACGGAATAGTTGCAACCAATACATCTATTGGCCGAAACAATCTTATTACCGATACAGATAAGATTAAACATATCGGAAAAGGTGGTCTCAGCGGCAAACCTTTAACAGAAATATCCACATCTATAATCAGGTACATATCCGAAAAATCAGAAAATAAAATACCCATTATCGGGGTAGGCGGAATAATGACCATAAAAGATGCCATTGAAAAAATCGAAGCCGGGGCATCCCTGGTTCAGGTTTACTCAGGCTTTATTTATGAAGGCCCGTTTATTGTGAACAAGCTGAACAAGGCACTGTTACAATTAATGAAGAACTAATGTAGATCAGCGATTTTGGTTATCACATATCCAATTAATTAAAATAAATCAAAAGATAATATTCAATTTGTCACGTTGATTTTAGCGGAAGATTAAATTAATCCTGAACAAAATAATTTTTTTATCGTATTAACTGTAAATCAGTTAAAAATGAAAACAACATTATTGATCATAAGCATTTTATTGTTTTTTGGTCCCTTAAACCATTCAATATTTGCACAAAAGGAACCCGGTAACCGTATGTTGGTGATTGATAATAAAAGACAACTCCGTTCATCAGACTATAGTATAGATAAAGTAAGAGTGCCTTTAAAGATAAAGGTAAAGCAAAAATTATCTAGACATAAGCTTGTAAAAAAAGAAAAAAGAAAAATAAAACAGAATTTGCGGCATAAAGATCAGCTTGAAGCTGATGCAAAAAAAGAAAGCAGGAAAATTCAAAGGGACAATAATATGCAACTGAAGGCTGATAATCGCCAAATGAAAAAAAATCAGATGGCTATTCAAAAGGATTTGGCCCGAACAGAAAAAGATAATAAGCGTCTGGATATGCAATCAAACAGAAATACATCCAGACTGTTAAAACAAACCTCAAAAACTTCTCTTGAAATAGAAAAAACTAATAATGAAGTACTTGAGGAACAAGAAATGCAACAATTAGGCCTTGATAAATCCTCGATTAAGTCTGCAAGGGAGACGGAGAAATACAACGCGCAGGTGCGCCAGGAGCAGGAAAAAGCCCTTGCCGAAGTGATGAAACAGAATGCCGCGCTGAGCGAGGCCGTAGCACGCTACAACGAAAAGGTGCAGCAGGATCGGCTGTCAGCATCCGAACAGGCATTGAAAGAAGAGGACAAAGAGAGCGAAGAGATCATATCATACAACCAGAAAGTACTCGAAGAGCTCGAGCTGCGCAAAGCTGGCATGGATAAGGCTTCTCTTAAGAGCCGGAAAGTGACGGAGAAATACAACGCGCAGGTGCGCCAGGAGCAGGAAAAAGTCCTTGCCGAAGTGATGAAACAGAATGCCGCGCTGAGCGAGGCCGTAGCCCGCTACAACGAAAAGGTGCAGCAGGATCGGCTGTCAGCATCCGAACAGGCATTGAAAGAAGAGGACAAAGAGAGCGAAGAGATCATATCAT
>JAWOHT010000049.1:0-36663 GCA_046485045.1 Bacteroidales bacterium | reverse complement strand
ATTATGCGCGAGTTTGACAGGGGATACAGCGAGGTTACCTTCTCAAAAATCGCGGTTGAGGTAAAAGCCGATGAAGCAGTAATTCATAAGGAGTTCCATCTTTCTTCTGCCGATCCGAATATAGTTGGAATTGAAAAATCTATCCCTGTCGGTTTTACCAATTTTAATGTAGCCGATCAATTGGCAGATATCGGTATGGAAGCCATTCATCCAAAGGCTTCAAAACCATTGGAAATTGCAGGAATTAACATTAGGATAAAGAATACATTTGAACCTGACCACCCTGGCACGCTTATTTCAAAGACCTATATCTGTAACGAATCGAAAATAGAGATCATATCTGGTTCAGATAAGGTATATGCCATTGAGATTCATGATCCTCTGATGGTAGGTGAGGTTGGGTTCGACCTCGCTATTATGCAGATTTTTCAGAAATACAAGATCAGTTATATATTGAAAACCACCAATGCCAACAGCATTACACAGGTGATTTGGGAAAGTGACCTGAAAAACGAGTTTATCTCGGAATTACAGGAAAAGTATTACGAAATTACGCTGAAACCGGTAGCCATCGTCTGTGCTTTGGGAACCAACATTGCCAAGCCCGGGATCCTGGCCAAAGCCTCTTCATCGCTCTCCGATAACAGAATTAACATCGAGTGTGTATCGCAGTCGCTCAAACAGGTCAATATGCAGTTCATTATCAATCGCGAAGATTATAGAAGGGCCATCGTTGTGTTAAATGATGCCTTGTGTGTTTCGAACTAAAAAAGTACCCGGCCCTGTCTTTTTCATTTACCTGATTGGATTATTTGGTTGTACCGGAATCTTGCCTGATGATAAAAATAATTATTACCGATGATTGCTTAGTTAAATAAATTGCTGTAATTTTATTTCGAAAATCATCCAAAATCAACCAATTATGAATGCAAAAAACGAATCTTTAAAAACTGCCTGCAAGGCTGCACTCGAAACTTTCAAGAAGGTAGGCAACTCTGAGCATGACGAAATCAAATCAAAACTCGAATTTGTAATTGGTAGTTATGAATTCGATAAAAACCCGGTAGGTCTTGTTGAATTTGGACAAAAAGCGCTTGTACTTCTCAGTGATGCCAAGAAGAAAAACCCGAAAAAAATAGCTAAAAAAGTTATTGCCGATCTCGAAACCGCTTTAATGCCTTGAAAAAATTCGAAGAATACTGCACTTTTAATTAATCAGATCGTTGAAACAACAGGTCTGATTTTTTATTTTTGCCGTCACGAAAAATTATCTATTAATAAACCTGAATTAGCATTGTGAAACATATTTTTTATTTTCTGATATTCACGGCAATTACGATAATGGATGTAAATGGCCAAAAAAGTAATTTCTCTCAACTGCTGATTGGTGTTAACCAGGGAGTTACATTTTCTCAACTTGATTTTGGTATTATTACCAACCAGTCTCTTTACCAGGGTTACCAGGGGGGACTTTTTCTTACTTATCTTTCGGGACCGGGCATTGGCGTTCAGCTCGAATGCAATTATGCACAAAAAGGATGGAAAATTCAACCCGATTCTACTGAGAGTTATTCAAGAAAGCTTAACTATGTTGAAATACCATTTATGACACATATCGTTGTTGGAAAACGAAAATCGAGACTGGTGATAGACCTCGGACCATATGTTTCATTTCTGCATTCAGAAAAAGAAAAAACCAATATTACCGACACTGTCATTGATTATATCGGGTACCATGCAGACCGTGACTTTGAATTTGGCTACTGCGTAGGGCTTGGATATCAGTACACGACAAAGGCAGGACATTTTGGGTTTCATGTGCGTTATAACAATAGCCTGACAAATATTTTTACCCCATCGTCAGAAATGCAATATTTTGCATCACGCAACCAGTCACTGAGCATCTGCTTAAAGTATTCTGTCAGAATTCTTTAAAATACATGTTTGTAAGCCATTGAGAAGAATCCGGAGAATCGTAATCACATGCATGAAATAAAAGAAAAATATATAATAAAGGATTTTCCTGAACTTTTTGAGGACTATAGAGAAAAGGTTTTCAATCTAGCCCATAAAATGACAGGTGATATAAATGTGGCTGAAGATGTAACTCAGGAAACTTTTATAAAATGTTACGAGAATCTGAAAAAATTCAGGGGCGACAGTCATGTTTTTACTTGGCTTTTTACTATTACAAAAAATAATTGCCTTCGTATTATTGATAAACAGAAAAGAAATACTTCAAAAGAGTTAGAGCAATTATTAAACACCGTAAGTGATGACCAGATTGATTATTTTGATAATGATAAAAAGACAAATTATATTAATCAGGTTCGGGAAGGGTGTTTGCTCGGATTATTAAAAACATTGTCTTTTAACCAGCGGATTGCCTTCATTATGAATGTCTTGCAAAAACACAGTATTGAGGTTACGGCAAAGATTGTTGATAAATCTGAAAGTGCAACACGAACCCTTATACACAGGGCAAGAAAGAATATAAAGGAGTTTTTATGTAAAAATTGTTCGTTATACAATGTCGATAATTCATGTAAATGTGAAAACATGATAAATTTCTCTCTCAAACAAGGTTGGATAAAATACAATGAATTTTATCCTATCGATTTACCTGAAAAAGTAGAAAAAGAATTAAAGGATTCACAGAAAATATTTAAACTATATAGTTCACTTCCAGTGCATCTCCTACCAAAGAAAGTGTCTGAGAGAATGAAAAATTCAGATTTTTTGATTTTTTCGGAAAAAAAAGTGAAATAATCTCAAGCTGGTGTATCTAACAGACAGTATTAATTTAGAATTATGGAGATTATTAAAATGAAAGAACAAACAAAATGTCTGTCAGTTAATTTGCCATTGAGCAAAGTAGAAGAACTTAAATCTATTAAAGAGCAAACAGGAAAAAGCCAAAATGAGATTTTAACAGAAAGTGTTTTAACCGGTATTGAGAATTTAAAACAAGACAGTAAGCAGTTATTTCTGGTTAAAGTGAGAATTGACACATCAAAAATGATGGAATTAGGTCAAAAATTGCAGTCTGGAGAACTTGACACCAAGATGATAAAGTTTACATATTGTATAAAAGAAGACCCTACTGTTGGAGTAAGCCTTTGGGCAGCAAAGGATAATGAAGAATTTGACAAGCTATTTGCCCCTCATAAGGAATATTATAAAGAAATAATTGAAATATCTTCAGCAATAAAACCAGAAGAGGCAATGACTTTAATAATGCAAAGAATGTATTAACAACGGCTTACAACAAGTGTACGCGCTACTGATGCAGGGCACACACACAATATAAAACAGTTTGGGTTCAATGGTTTGCGAGGTCTTGGTTACCGCTTCAGCATTCTTGGCGGTAGACAAGAACGCAGCCCAAAACCTGGTTTACAGCCTGCCCCGACTTTTTCGGGGAGTTCACAACCTGTTCCGATTCATCGGAAACCGAAGGGAGTAAACCCAACCATTTCATATTGTCAATTGTCAGGAGAAAAATGGAATAACCAGTCGATGCTGCTTAAAGGCCCTAAATTGCTTTCAGATTTCTCGGAACCAGAATCTGCCACTCCTCAAGTACATTTATGGCATGCTTTACTTCACGTCTGCATTCATCTTCGGCATAATAGTATTTCTTTGCAATAACAGGCACCAGTTGATCTACTGTTTGTCTTCTGAGAGCGCCCAACAGCACCTCAGCATATATATCTTCGAATTCATGCCTCACAACTTTACCTTCGGTTTTACTTGAATAAATAATCACCTTCCCGGTTGAAAGCCTTTTTAGTTTATACTCAGGATTCAGCTGAAGTTTATTCCGGTCGTTTGAAAAGGTGTAAGAACTACGTGCAAGCAAAGTAACCGGGCCTGCAAGAAGAATCATCATCGCCAGTACCATAGTTAAAGAAATGCCGGTACTGCTTTTTAAACTCTTATTTAATACTATTGAAAGTGTATTCATTTAAAATTGTAATTGGTGTAATTATTTCCTGATAAGATTATCTTATATAAAAAAAAGGAATCAAAGTTATGATATATAAAGAAATCAGACAAATCTTTAGTCAAAATTATCTGCATTTTAAGTGTTTAGACTTCAAATCAAACATCATATTAAACGCTTATCTTGAAAAAATGTTCTTGAACAACTAAAAAAACGCTCTAAAAAACGGGGTTTTGTCAAAAAATTTATGTCATTAATCTAAAAAATGTATTCAAAATCCATCGCCACAAGTATAAGCATAAAGAAATAGCACAAAAAAATGAAAGAAACCGAAATGTGCGGGATAACCGTTAAAAAAAGACACAGAAACTACAGGGTGACATTTCATCATGCCGAAAAAATAAATTTTCTTAACTGTGAAGAGATTAAAATGAAGCTTTTTGATATTGTTAAAAACCCCCGGTCGCATCTGTTTCTGAATTTGTCAAACACACGGTTTGTTGACAGCGCCGGAATGGCTGCTTTTGAACTTATCTCAAAAGTATCTGTAATTTATGGCTCAAAATTTACCCTGGTTAAAGTAAAAGATGAAGTGATTGAACTTCTGGAAATGGCAAAGCAACACAATAGATACTCGATTAATTACCTTGAAACAGGACAATATCTTTTCTGAAACTGCGCATCAGATATTTGTTGAAAGTTACAAAATTATATGCCTGGCTGATAACTTTTCAGATGGCGTTCAACCTTCGACTCATGCATATCTTTAAGTGTTACCAGCACAGCTGTTTCTTCAACCTCCCCAAAATGATAGTTCATGGCTGTGCCAAATGATTTCATAGTGCGCGACAGGTTCATATATGAATTGATCAGCGGAGGAACAACTTCTCCATGTGAACGCACAAATTGTGATAAGATTTTATAATCCTCCTGATATGTAATACCTGAAAGGATTGACTCAAGTTTGTCTTCTCCGGTTTCGTATGATAATGGTTCATAAGGTACAACAAGACCTTCAAGATCACCAAAATGTTTTTTCAAAAAATATAGCAATAGGTCTCTTGCTTCTCTGTTGTAGCTGGTATACATGGTAACTTTGCCGAAAAAATACTTTGTTTTGGGGTTGTCTACCCATAAAGCGCCAAGCCCGTCCCACAAATTATCAAGCGCATAGATACCTTTGCTTGCCCTGTTGGTTGACTGGTATGAAGGCTGGACAAAAGATCTTCCGAGTTCAATCATACTGGGCAGATATTCCTGTTTGAATTTCTTAGAAAATTTAAACAAACGTGTCGTGGCAAGATTACAATTCCCTTCTTCATCGGGTATTGCCTGCGAACAGATAAAATACCTGTATCCGCCTAATATCTCTTTAGTGGAAGGATCCCAAACAAGAAGCTGTTTATAAGGTTTATCAGCCGTATCGTAAAGATCAATGTCCACCTCTTTGCCGGTACCGCCACCAGCAGCCCTGAAAGTCAATTCCCTTAACCTGCCGATCTCCAGCATACAATTGGGTGAATCGTTATTATCAATAACATATAATATGTTATTGCCATTATTTGTTGTCCTTAAAAATTTATCTTTTGTAAGCTCGCTTTCAATCAATTCCCTATCAACTGGAGGTATTATTGGTTTCATTCAGCATTTTTTTATTCAGAGTGCAAATTTAATAAAAATTAGGTCAGAAAATATTAATTCGGATGTTAAAACCTAAACTGCAAACGAAATTTCAAAACATCTCTCCTGAAAATGTAATATGATTACCAAATCAATACCCTTTTTACAAAGGTATATGATAAACCCCTTCAAGGGCATATACTTTTTCCTTCACCCATTTGGCCCACTCAATGGGTTTTTTCGACCGGTCAAAAACAGTATAGCTTACGGGGGTTCCGAATTTCATTGTTATGGCCTTGTTTTTATGCTTAAACGTCTCATCAACAAGATAAAACATTTCAAGATTTGCTTTTATGCCAAAAAATCTCCTGATCGTTCCCAACCGGTAAAAAAATTCCGAGTTTCTGCCAGATATGTGAACTGGTACTACATCGCGTTGATATTGAATAGCTTTGGAGATAAAGTTTTTTTTCCATTCAAGATCTACTATCTGTCCTTTAATGCGCCGGGAAACCAAACCTGCCGGGAAAGTAAGTATTTGAATTTTTGAACTGTACACTTCGTCCATTTCCCTGGCAGCTTCTGCATCCTGCCTGCCATGTTTGTTAATAGGAAGAAATACCGGCTTCAGGTTTGAAATATTCAACAGAAGGTCGTTGCTCAGCGACCTGAATTCGCCAAAGTTTTTTCCTACAATGTCCATCATCATTATACCATCGAAACCGCCAAGCGGATGATTGGCAGCAAAAATGTACCTGCCGTTTTCAGGAACATTTTCAAGATTTTCAACCGTGAGTTTTACATTAAACTCTTCAATGGCGCCTGTAATAAAATCAACCCCTGTCTTATGCCCGTGTCTGCTAAGAAAGTCATTAACTTCTTCCTGGCGTGCTATTTTTTCGAGATACCTGAAAACAAATCCAGGCAACAACCTTGCAAGTGAAGGGTTCTTGTCATGAAAAATCTGTCTTATATTAATTGGTTCAATAACCTTAGCTGTAGTTTCCATTCAACCTGTTCTAACGGATTTATAAACTTTAAAATTAATAAAAACAATACAATACCCAATCAATTTTCATTGGTTGAATGCCGTTTGCTGCTCACGAACCACATTATATCGAATTTTCATATAATATTGAAATTATGGTGGTTACCTCATAACCTGCATGGTTCTTCGTTTGAAAAGCAAAAAAGTTATCAACAATGTGGTAAAAAATGGTAATTTGTGGTAAATTGTGGTAATAAATGTATTATTTTTACCCGTTATTAAAACCCTTATTATGACAAACTTTATAGGAGACCATACCTGCAAGCTTGATTCTAAGGGCAGGGTATTGTTGCCTTCTGCCTTTAAGAAGCAGATGTCTCCTGATAATCAGGATAGTTTTGTTATTAAGAAGGACATTTTTGCAAAATGCCTGGTACTTTATCCTATAGAAGAATGGAACAGGCAAAATGATATAATCAGGGCAAAAACCAATCCGTACAACAGGGAGCACAACCAGTTTCTGAGGACCTTTTATAAAGGCACTGCAGAAATCAGTCTTGATGGCAACAACCGGTTGTTAATCCCAAAAAGGTTACTGGACGAGATTGAGGCTGAAAACGATATTGTGCTTGCCGGACAATTCAACAAAATAGAGTTGTGGCCAAAAGACACTTACAATAAAATAATATCGGGCGATGATGAATTTGCATCACTGGCAGAAAAAATACTTGGGGGATTAAATCTGGAGAGTAATGGATAATGAACTATCATGTACCAGTTTTATTATCAGAAACAATTGAAGGCCTTAAAATAAATCCTTCCGGAACCTATGTTGACGCCACTTTTGGCGGGGGGGGCCATTCTCGTGAGATTATCAAAAAGCTCACCAAAGGTAAATTAATTGGCTTTGACCAGGATGCCGAAGCAGCGAAGAACTCACCCAAAGATAAGAAATTCACTTTTGTACACAGCAACTTCAGGTTCATCATAAATTTTTTGAAATATTACAAGATAACCGAAGTAGACGGCATTCTGGCAGACCTGGGAGTTTCGTCACATCATTTTGATACAGAAACAAGAGGGTTCTCTTTCCGCCACGATAGTGCGCTCGATATGCGGATGAACACCGGTGCATCATTCACAGCAGCAACATTGGTAAATGAATACGCCGAAGAGCAACTCATTAAATTGTTCAGGGAATATGGTGAACTGGAAAACGCCCCAAGGCTGGCCGGTGCTATTGCCAGATACAGAAAAAACGGCAGAATTGAGCGAACAGGTCAGTTGATTGAAGCGGTGTCGGGGTGTATCCCCGCCAGGAAAGAAAACCAGTACCTCGCGAAGGCTTTTCAGGCGATAAGGATAGAAGTCAACAAAGAGATGCTGAGTCTTAAAGAATTACTCGTTCAAAGCGCCAGGGTTTTAAAACCTAACGGAAGGATTGCAGTAATAAGCTATCACTCGCTTGAAGACAGGCTGGTGAAAAACTATTTCAGATGGGGCAATTTTGAAGAGGAAGCCGAAAAAGACATCTACGGAAATGTTAAAACACCTTTTAAGCCGGCCACCAGAAAGCCAATTGTACCAAACGAAGAAGAAATTATTTCGAACAACAGGGCCCGAAGTGCAAGGTTAAGAATTGCAGAAAAATTACCTGAATAGTATGACAGAAAAAAAAGATCAAAATATTGAGTTTATTGACCGTGAACAGGAGATTAAAGAGATCAGGTCGTTTTCTGTCCGCGAATTTCTTGACGGGACAATACTTATTCGTGAGATTGTGGCAAAGCAGCTTCAATTCATACTGTTCCTTACCTTTCTTGCTGTTGTATACATCGGCAACCGATACCATGCCGAAAAGCTTTTCAGAAGGGTTAGTGTAACTCAGTCCGATGTCAAAAACCTGCGGGCAGAACAGATTACCACCACTGCAAAACTGATGAACCTCAGCAAGCCTTCTTCGGTTGCGCACCTGGTAGAAAAAAGAGGATTGGGACTAAAAGAGCTTACAAATCCTCCCAAAGTTTTAAACAGAACAGATAAATAAAACCTATGTCGCTAAAAAAAGACATATTATGGAGGGTCGGAATTGTTTACCTGGGATTTCTGTGCTTTGGCATCTGGATAATTGCTAAAATTATTTACCTTCAGACATTTGAGCGGGAGAAATGGAAAGAAGAAGCCCGGAAAGTAGTACTCAAGAACGTTACCATTCCTTCTAACAGGGGAAATATTTATACTGCCGACGGCAGGCTCCTCGCCACCTCCATCCCCTATTACCAGATAAGGATTGATTTGAAGACCCCTGCCCTCACAGACAAGGTATTTTATGGCAAGATCGACTCTCTTGCATTTTGCCTTTACAGGCTGTTCAGAAACGAATCTTCCAATACGGCTTATGATTACAAACAGAATTTGATTGCTGCGCGAAAACGGGGTGAAAGATTTTACATGGTAAAAAACCGCGTTAACTACATTCAACTTCAGGAACTTAAGAAATTTCCCATCTTCAGGGATGGCCGGTACAAGGGCGGGTTAATTGTCATTCAGAAAGACATGCGTGTACTGCCGCATGAGAACCTTGCGACAAGGTTTATCGGTTTTACCACACAAACAAATATTTCGGTAGGTATTGAAGGAGCCTACAATCATCAACTTGCCGGTACTCAGGGAATCTCATTAAAACAAAAACTCCCGGGCAATGTCTGGATGCCTGTCAAAGACAACAACGAAGTTGACCCGAAAGACGGTATGGATGTGTACACCACCATTGATATAAATCTTCAGGATGTTGCCGACAAAGCGTTGCGGCAACAATTAATAAACCAGGAAGCCGACCATGGCACAGCTGTGCTTATGGAGGTGAATACAGGAAGAATCAGGGCTATTGTAAACCTAGGTAAAGATAAATCGGGAAATTACAGAGAGTTGCAAAATTATGCAGTGGCCGAAAGCATGGAACCGGGATCAACCTTCAAATTACCCGTGATTATTGCAGCCCTCGAAGACGGATATATTGACCTACACGATACCATTGACACCAAAAACGGTGTCTTGAATTATTATGATATAGTAATAAAAGACGAAAACTACTGGAAAGGCGGAAGCGGTAAAACAACCCTTAAACATGCCTTCGAGATATCTTCGAATGTAGCAATGGTAAAGGTAATCACAGGTGCATACAAAGGCCGGGAACATCATTTCATAGACCGTCTTTATAATATGAGGTTAAATGAAAAACTGGGCCTTGAAATAAAAGGAGAAGGACAACCATATATAAAATATCCGAAAGACAAACTTTGGACAGGCATCTCACTCGGAATGATGTCGCATGGTTATGAAGTTGAACTCACCCCGCTTCAGTTACTTACATTTTATAATGCCATTGCCAATAACGGCAAAATGGTTAAGCCCAGGTTTGCCGATGAGATAAAGTTTCACGGAAGAAGAATTAAAAGCATTAATACCGTTGTACTTGATCATTCTGTTTGCTCCCGATCTACCCTACAAAAGGCAAGAATGCTGCTTGAAGGCGTAGTGGAAAATGGCACAGCCAGGAACCTTAAAGTGCCCGATATAAAGATTGCCGGCAAAACAGGTACAAGTCAGATTTACAATGTGGCATCGGGCAGTTATAAGAGCGAGCATGGAACAAGGTACCAGGCCTCATTCGTGGGCTATTTCCCCGCCGATAAACCAAAATACTCATGCATCGTAGTGATCAGCAATCCCACAAAAGATATCTATCATGGCAACGAGGTTGCCGGCCCCGTGTTTCTTGAAATTGCCCGCAAGGTAAATGCCCTTGACCTTGAGCAGCAGTTGCAGTTCAGCCTCAATGCCCCTGTAATTGCAGATTTACCCTATTCTAAAGACGGATTGAAATCAGAGTTGAGCGTTGTGGCAAAAGAGCTTGATGTAAAAATTGAACAAAAAGACAGTAATGCCGACTGGATAACCACGGCAAAAAAAGAGAACTCTATTGAAATAAGAGAAAAGAAAATTATACCGAACCTTGTGCCAAATGTTATGATGATGGGTGCCAAAGATGCCGTTTATTTACTTGAAAACAAAGGTCTAAAGGTAATTGTAAATGGAAGGGGAAGTGTAAGAAACCAATCTATTCCCCCGGGGGCCCGGATTCGTAAAGGAGATATTATTGAACTGGAAATGAGTTTTATATGAAAACACTAAAAGATATTCTTGAAGGTTGTAAGGTTTTGAAAACCATAGGCAATGAAAATGTCGGAATAAGTGGAATTACCTTCGACTCACGCGCTGTCGCACAGGGATATTTGTTTATCGCGATGACCGGTACCGCAGCCGACGGGCATCAATTTATTGATGCATCTGTTGAAAAAGGTGCTGTTGCAGTACTTTGTGAAAATTTGCCATCGGAATTAAATAGCAAGACAACCTATATTGTAACCGGAAATAGCGCAATAGCGCTTGGCACCATCGCATCAAATTTCTTCGGTAAGCCCTCTCACAAGCTCAAACTGGTTGGCATTACCGGAACCAATGGAAAAACGACCACCGCAACCCTTTTGTACAGAATGGCACGCGGCCTCGGGTTCAAAGCAGGCCTGCTTTCAACTGTAAGAAATTATATTGACGATGAACCGGTGGAGGCCACCCATACTACGCCCGACGCTGTTCAGATTAACCAACTATTGCAGAAGATGGCAGATCGCGGGTGCCAATACGCCTTTATGGAAGTTAGTTCGCATGCCATTGTTCAGGAGAGGGTTGCCGGGCTAAGGTTCACAGGAGCCATTTTCAGCAATATCACCCACGATCATTTAGATTATCATAAAACATTTGAAGAATACCTCAGCGCCAAAAAGAAATTTTTCGACGACCTGCCCAAAGATGCTTTCACCATTATAAATGCCGACGACAGAAACGGCAAAGTGATGGTTCAGAATACCCGGGCAGATGTAAAATATTATGGTTTAAAAACAATGGCCGATTTTAAGGCCAAAATCATTGAAAGCCACTTTGACGGTACCTTGCTGAACATTGACAGAACAGAAATATGGACCAAATTTTTGGGTGAATTCAACGCCTATAACCTGCTGGCAGTATACTCAACATCAATCGTCCTTGGATTTCCAAAAGAAGAGGTATTAAAAATAATAAGCAATTTCGATACTGTAGAAGGCAGGTTCGAATACCTCCGCTCCAACGACGGGGTTATTGCTATCGTGGACTATGCGCACACACCCGATGCACTTGTTAATGTTCTTAACACCATAAACCAGATTAGGACACGAAACGAACAGCTTATTGTAGTGGTTGGCGCCGGCGGAAACCGCGACAAGACGAAAAGGCCGAAAATGGCAAGGGCATGCGTTCAAAACGGTGACAAAGTAATACTTACCTCCGACAACCCGCGATTTGAAGAACCCCTTGATATTATTAAAGATATGGAAGCGGGAATTGAAGAACCGTATCGCCGGAATTATCTGGTAATTGCCGACAGAAAAGAGGCGATTAAAACCGCCTGTATGATGGCAACAAAAGGCGATATCATTCTTGTGGCCGGTAAAGGGCACGAGCCATACCAGGAGATAAAAGGTGTTAAATATCATTTTAATGACAAAGAGATAATTGCAGAACAATTTATGTTGAACAAAACCAATCCTCAGTAGGCATATGTTATTCTACCTGTTTTCATATTTAGACAAATACGATTTTCCGGGGGCAGGAGTGTTCCAGTACATCTCTTTCAGGTCGGCACTTGCCATCATTACATCACTTGCTATTTCGCTCATATTTGGCAAACGCATCATACGCCTGCTGCAAAAAAAACAAATTGGTGAGACCATCCGCGACCTGGGACTTGAAGGGCAGATGCAAAAAAAGGGCACCCCGACCATGGGAGGATTGATCATACTTTCGGCTATTGTTATTCCGGTGGTACTAATCTGTGACCTTAAAAATGTTTACATTCAGCTAATGCTTATAACCACCATATGGCTGGGTTTTGTTGGCTTTCTCGATGACTATATCAAGGTATACAAAAAAAATAAAGAGGGCTTAAGAGGAAAGTTTAAAATCGGGGGACAGATTTTACTGGGCCTCATTGTTGGTTTTACACTTCATTTCAACGATATGGTAGTAGTAAGGGATAGAATTCTCGATAACTCGGGCCACCCGGTAATGCGCATAATAGAAACTGATGACAACCTCCCCGACCGTATTACATATGTAACACGCGATATTAAATCTACCCGGGTTAACATTCCGTTTCTCAAAAACAACGAATTTGACTATGCAGATTTAATATGGTTTCTGGGTGAAAATGCCAGAAAATATTCATGGATAGTGGTAACACTGGCTGTAATTTTCATACTTACAGCAGTTTCTAACGGTTCGAACCTTACCGACGGTCTCGATGGCCTTGCTTCGGGTACATCTGCAATAATCGGCATCACGCTTGGAATTCTGGCTTATGTTTCGGGCAATACCATAATTGCAGACTACCTTAATATCATGTATATACCTCATAGCGGTGAACTTGTGGTGTTTATCAGCGCATTCATCGGTGCGCTGGTAGGATTCCTGTGGTATAATTCATTCCCTGCCCAGGTATTTATGGGCGATACCGGGAGTCTTTCTATCGGTGGTATTATTGCTATTTATGCCGTGCTTATCAGAAAAGAACTTTTAATTCCTATCCTTTGCGGGATATTCCTGGCAGAAAGTCTTTCGGTAATGCTCCAGGTAAGCTATTTCAAATATACAAAACGAAGATTTGGTGAAGGAAGGCGCATATTTAAAATGTCTCCTTTGCACCATCATTTTCAAAAACTCAACTACCCTGAACCTAAAATAGTAACAAGATTCTGGATTATAGGCATATTGCTTGCCGTAGTGACAATTGTAACCCTTAAAATCCGATAAAAATGGAACAACGAATTGTAATTCTCGGCGCTGGAGAAAGTGGAACAGGAGCGGCTGTTTTGGCAAAAAAACAGGGATATGATGTTTTTGTATCCGATTATAACAAGATTAAACCTTATTACAAAGAGATACTTTACAACTACGAAATTGACTGGGAGGAAGAAAAACACACCGAACGGTTAATATTAAACGCCGATGAAATAATTAAAAGTCCGGGCATAACAGAAAAATCCGAAATAGTACAACTGATAATAAAGAAAGGTATCCGGATGATATCAGAAATTGAATTTGCAAGTCGCTTTACCAATGCAAAAAAAATATGTATCACAGGCAGTAACGGAAAAACCACTACAACCTCGCTTATACACCATATGCTGCGTAAGGCGGGATTAAATGCAGGGCTTGCCGGTAACATAGGCAGAAGCTTTGCCATGCAGGTTGCTACAGAGAATTACGAATATTACGTACTCGAAATAAGTAGTTTTCAGCTTGATGGCATGTTTGAGTTCAAAGCCGATATTGCCATACTGCTCAATATCACCCCCGATCATCTCGACAGGTATAATTACAGCCTGCAGAATTACGTTGATTCAAAAATGAGGATTACACAAAACCTTTCTGAAGACGACTATTTCATTTACTGCTCCGACGATGAGATCACCATCCGCGAGCTCGAGCGTATCGTTATGAGGGCCAAACAGCTTGGCTTTACCATAGGTGACAGGAGACAGGAAGGTGCATACCTTGAAAATGAACAACTGAAAATTGAAGTGGAGAACAGTGAGTTCGCAATGTCTGTTGCCGATCTCTCTTTGAAAGGCAAACACAACATTTATAACTCAATGGCGGCAGGTATTGCCGGAAGTATACTGCAAATAAGAAAAGAAACCATACGTGAAAGCCTTATGGACTTTAAAGGAGTGGAACACCGTCTTGAAAGGTTAATAAAGGTACGTGGTATTGAGTTTATCAATGATTCGAAGGCCACAAACATCAATTCCACCTGGTATGCGCTTGAATCGATGACTTCGCCAGTAATATGGATTGCAGGTGGTATTGACAAAGGCAACGATTACAACGAACTTATTGAACTGGTGAAAAAGAAAGTAAAAGCGCTGGTGTGCCTGGGTGTTGATAATACCAAACTGCACACGGCTTTTGAGGGAGTAATACCAGATATTGTAGATGCCAGGAACATGAAAGAAGCTGTTCAGTCAGCTTATTTCCTGGGTACCGATGGCGACACCGTTTTGCTGTCGCCAGCCTGCGCAAGCTTCGACCTGTTCGAGAATTACGAAGACCGCGGCAGACAATTTAAAGATTATGTAAGGGAACTATAATCAAATGATTGCTTCAATTAGGAAATATCTTAAGGGAGACCCCGTTATCTGGGCTGTGCTTATCGCACTGAGCATCTTCTCTGTGCTGGCCGTATACAGCTCTACAGGCATGCTTGCCTGGAAATATCAGGGAGGAAATACCAGTTATTACTTTATAAAGCATACCACAGTGGTGCTGGTAGGCCTTCTTATTGTATTTCTGATACACCTTGTTCCTTACAAGTTATTTTCACGCTTTTCACAGATTATGCTATTAATCTCGATTCCCATCCTTGTTGTCACCCTGCTTTTTGGCGCCAATATAAACGAAGCAACAAGATCGTTAAAAATTCCCGGGATCGGAATTACCATACAGACATTTGATATTGCCAAACTTGCACTGGTTATGTATATTGCACGCATGCTTTCGCTCAACCAGGATGAAAAAAACAGTAACCTCAGCACGTTTTTATGGTTGATCGGCCCCATTGTATTGATCTGCGGACTGATAATGCCCGCCAACCTATCCACCGCCATGATGTTGTTTGCATCCTGCTATGTGCTGATGTTTGTAGGGCGAGTGAAAATAAAGTACATGGCTGCATTTGGGTCTCTGGTAATTTCTGGTGTTGCATTGCTGATTATTATCGCACTTAATTCAGAATGGGAAGGCCGTTGGGAAACATGGAGAAACAGAATTGAGAATTATACCGATAAGGAAAACGGCGATAATTACCAGGTTAACCAGTCGAAGATAGCCATTGTATCGGGGGGTATCCTAAAACTAAGGCCCGGAAAGAGCACCCAGCGTAACTATCTCCCGCATCCCTATTCAGATTTCATATATGCAATAATTGTCGAAGAATATGGGTTAATAGGCGGCGTGGTGGTAATGTTCCTATACCTGTACCTGTTGTTCAGGGCCGGGGTAATTGTAAGAAAAAGTACACGTACGTTTCCTGCATTCCTGGCAATGGGCATCACTGTTTTGCTTGTAATGCAGGCCATGATCAACATGGCCGTGGCAGTAAATATTTTCCCGGTCACCGGTCAGCCGTTGCCAATGATAAGCATGGGCGGCACCTCTATACTGTTTACCTGTGTTTCGCTCGGTATGCTTCTGAGCGTGAGCAGGGGTATTGACCAGCCTGAAGAACCAATAGAAAAAATTAATGAAGAAGAGCCACAAAATAATAATTAGCGGAGGCGGAACAGGAGGGCATATCTATCCTGCACTGGCAATTGCCGATGAGCTTAAACGCCGCGATGCCGGTAATGAGATATTATTTGTAGGCGCATCTGGCAGGATGGAAATGGAAAAAATACCCGCTTCAGGATATAAAATTATCGGACTGCCCGTACGCGGGTTCAACCGTAAAAATCCTTTGGCCAACATCGGTACGTTAACAAGGCTAATTCAAAGTGCAAAGATGGCCAGGAAAATAATTAATGATTTTAAACCCGATATTGCCGTGGGTGTGGGAGGCTATGCCAGCGGACCTCTGCTAAGGGCGGCCGGTAAAAAAGGCATTCCCACCATCATTCAGGAACAGAATTCTTATGCCGGGGTTACAAACCGTCTGCTGGCAAAAAGGGCTGCGAAAATCTGCGTGGCATACCAGGGCATGGAAAAATACTTTCCTGCCCAAAAGGTTATTATCACCGGCAACCCTGTAAGAAAAGACCTTACGCAAATTACCCATAAAAACCCCCAGGCCTTGGATTATTTCAAGCTCAACCCGGGCAAAAAGGTATTACTGGTTATGGGTGGAAGCCTCGGTGCCAGAACTATAAACCTTGCAATAAAAAACAATCTTCACCTTCTTGCTGAGAAAACAACAATCGAAGTAATCTGGCAGACCGGCAAAATATATTATGAAGATTCTCTTGCTTCACTTAAAGAAAGCAGATATCAAAACATCAAGATTTTCGATTTTATCAACAGGATGGACCTTGTATACTCGGTTGCAGATGTAATTATAAGCAGGGCCGGGGCTTGCACCATCTCTGAACTATGTATTGTTGGCAAACCGGCAATACTTGTTCCTTCGCCCAATGTTGCAGAAGACCACCAGACAAAAAACGCGATGGCTGTGGCCGGAAATGATGCCGGTATAATGATTGCCGACAGCGAAGCAGGTAGCAGGCTGACAGTTGAAGCGCTGGAACTGATGGAAAACGAGGCAAAAATGCAGGCCCTGGGCAAAAATATTAAAAAAATGGCGCTTGAAAACGCCACTGAGAAAATTGCAGATGAAATTTACAAATTATTATAAAATTGAACCTTAAACAAATACATAGAGTTTATTTTCTTGGCATTGGCGGCATTGGCATGAGCGCGCTGGCAAGATATTTTGCTTCTGAAGGTAAAAAAACGGCCGGATACGATCGCACCTGCACCCCTCTAACAGAGGAACTTTCGCAATTGGGCATAAAGATACACTATGAAGATAATGTAAAACTTATTCCCGACGAATATCTGCACCCGGAAGATACCCTGGTGATTATAACACCGGCTGTTCCCGGAGATAATCATGAACTCGCCTACTTTAGGCAGAATAACTTTATAATACATAAACGTGCCGAGGTACTCGGGCTGATATCCAGAGATAAAAAAGCGCTTTGTGTGGCAGGCACACATGGTAAAACAACCATAAGCTCTATGGTTGCGTGGTTGATGCACAATTCAGAAATCGGCTGCAGCGCTTTTCTTGGTGGTATTTCAAAAAATTTCAACAGCAATTTTGTGAAATCGGCAGCCAGTGAATACATTGTTGTTGAAGCCGATGAATTCGACCGGTCTTTTCTGTATTTACGGCCCGAAATTGCAGTGATTACTGCCACCGATGCAGACCATCTCGACATCTATGGTTCGCACAGTGAAGTTGTGAAATCGTTTGAAGCGTTTACAGAGCTCATTCACCGTGATGGAAAACTGATTATGAAACAAGGCCTTGGGCTGAAAGTTCACAATGCCGAAATCGAGGTTTTTACATATTCACTTCACGGAAAAGCCGATTATTATGCAGAAAATATCAGGCTCGAACAGGGCAAATACCACTTTGATGTTGTAACACCGGTTGAAATAATCAAAAACCTGTCGGTTTCACACCCCGGCATCGTGAACGTTGAAAATGCTGTGGCGGCAGTGGCAGTGGCCACCCTCAACGATGTAAGCAGACACGTCATCAAAGAGTGGTTGCCCTTGTTTAAAGGCATCAAACGTCGCTTTGATATCAATTATGAGTCAGACAAGGCTGTTTACATTGACGATTATGCACATCACCCACGTGAGATTGAAGCCACCATTCATTCGGTAAAACAGCTTTACCCGGGCAAAAAAATCACAGTTGTTTTCCAGCCACATCTATATTCGAGAACACGTGACCTGGCTGCAGAATTTGCCGAAAGCCTCGATAAAACTGATGAGGTGATACTTCTCGACATTTATCCTGCCCGCGAACTGCCTATAGAAAATGTTGATTCAGATATTATTTTAAACAAAATAAAGCATGCAGATAAAATGCTGATAACCAAAGAACAACTAATTGACACCCTGAGGGATATCGACCTCCAGGTGCTGGTTACACTTGGGGCAGGCGATATTGACATATACTGCGAGGCTATCAGGCAGATGTTTATTAACAGGTATGGAAATGAATAAACTCAAAAATATCGCATTTTCGAGCATATTGCTCCTTTACCTTGTGGTTATGTCGGGTACAATAGCCGACACAAGGAAAGAACTGCTGTGCAATGAGTTGAATGTAATCCTTAAAGACCCCGTTTCAAGCGGCTTCTTTTCACAGGCAGATATTACAGATATTATCAATAACAAAAGAAAATTATTGGGAAAACCGGTTAAAGATATCAACCTAAAAGATATTGAACAGCTCTTGCATCAATACAGCGCTGTAAAGTCGGCACAGTGTTACTTCACCGAAGACGGAAAGTTAAATATCTGTGTAACCCATCGTGAACCTGTAGTAAGGGTAACCAACAGGAACAATAAAACCTATTACCTCGACAAAGAAGGGTATATCTTTTATCCGTCAAAACATTTTGCACCTCGGGTAATGGTTGCCAATGGCAAAATATCTGAGCCTTTCGGCCTGCAAAAAACCAAAAACATATTCGAGAAAAATCCGGATAGCATTCCCAATTCCAAACAAACCATATACCATCTGCTCGAACTTGTTAATTATATCAACAGTAGTGTATTCTGGAGCTCACAAATTGAGCAGATCTATATAAACGGTCAAAACGAATTTGAACTGATACCACGGGTAGGTGCACATATCATTCTGTTCGGCAGAATAAATGATATCGAAGAAAAATTCATAAACTTAAAAACATTATACCTGGAGGGTTTTAATAAATCGGGCTGGAACGAATATGTGTTCATCAACCTGAAATATAAGAATCAAATAATATGCACAAAAAGATAATTCTATGATGCAAAAAAACAAAATTCTGGCTGCAGTGGATATTGGCACAACAAAAATCGTGTCAATTATTGGCAGGAAAAATGAAAACGGCAGGCTCGAAATCCTGGGCTTGAGCAAAACACCGTCGAAAGGAATTAAAAGAGGAGTAGTACTGAATATCGAGGAAACGGTAAATGCAATTAAATATACCTTAGATGATGTTCAGAAACAAACCGGGCTGACACTGGGCGAAGTGTTTGTAGGTATTGCCGGCCAGCACATTAAAAGTGTGAGGAACAGGGGCTACATCAACCGCGATTCTTATGAGGGTGAAATCACCAAACAGGATATTGATGCGTTGATAAGCGATATGTACAAGATTCCCATTGATGTCGGAGAAGAGATCATTCATGTGCTACCGCAGAACTTTATTGTAGACAACGAAACGGGGGTGAAGAATCCTATCGGGATGTCGGGTAAAAGGCTCGAGGCCAATTTCCACATCGTGGTAGGACAGATAGCCTCTGCACGAAACATTGAAAAATGTGTAAACCGTTGCGGGCTGAGAGTCAGCAACCTGATACTCGAACCGCTGGCATCTGCCATGTCGGTGCTTACCGAAGACGAAATCGAAGCCGGGGTTGCGCTTATTGATATTGGCGGTGGAACCACCGATATCGCAGTCTTTCACGACGATATTATCAGGCATACTGCAATAATTCCGTTTGGAGGAAATGTAGTTACTTCAGATATCAAAGAGGGATGCTCAATTCTCACGAGGCAGGCAGAAGCCCTGAAGATACAGTTTGGTTCGGCCCTTGGCGACCTGGCACCCGAGGATAAAGTGGTGACGATACCTGGGATTGCCGGAAGAGAGCCCAAAGAGATATCTTTTAAAAGTCTTGCATACATTATACAGTCGCGAATGGAAGAGATTATTGATGCCGTGCTTTTCGAGATTGAAAACTCTGATTGCATGGATAAGTTAAGCGCCGGGATTGTGCTTACCGGCGGGGGGTCGCTGCTGAAGCATCTTCCGCAATTGGTGAAATTCAGGTCGGGGCTGGATGTACGCATTGGGTTCCCGGGCGAACACCTCGCCAGTGAAACCCGCGATGATATAAACCAGCCAATGTATTCAACAAGCATCGGATTATTGCTGAAAGGCGATGAAATGATGAAAAATAAAAAACAGGAAGAACCAGAAATCGCTGAAGACCCTATAGAAAAAGAGGTACAAAAAACAGAAAAAATAAGGCAGCGCAACGGTGGTATTTTTGATTCGATTAAAAAAACCATTACCGATATTTTTGAAGAGAACGATGCAAGAATGTAGCATCAATTTATAGCATTATCTTTTAGTGTACAGCGTATTAATAAGTAATAAAACAAAGATATGGACGAAATAATAAACTTCGATTTGCCGTTTGGCAGCCGTTCGATCATCAAAGTGCTTGGTGTGGGCGGTGGAGGAAGCAACGCCGTGAACCATATGTTCAAGCAGGGTATCAAAGATGTAGACTTTATTATATGTAATACCGATTCGCAGGCCCTGGCCAACAGTCCGGTACCGGTAAAAATTCAGCTTGGTGAATCGCTTACCGAAGGAAGGGGCGCTGGCAACAAACCCGAAATAGGCCGTCAGGCAGCTATTGAAAATATAGATAATGTAACAGAGGCTTTGTCGGGCAATACCAAAATGGTATTTATCACTGCCGGCATGGGTGGAGGAACAGGCACAGGCGCAGCCCCTGTGATAGCGAAAGCTGCCAAAGAAATGGGGTTGCTTACAGTGGCAATCGTTACCATTCCATTCAGAAACGAAGGCCAGCGAAGGGTAAACCAGGCACTTGAAGGTATTGCCGAAATCGAGCAGCATGTAGATTCGCTTCTGGTAATCAATAATGAAAAGATACGCAATATTTACGGTGACCTTAAAGTCTCTGAAGCATTTTGCAAGGCAGACGACATACTGGCAATAGCAGCAAAAGGCATTGCCGAGATCATTACTGTACACGGATACATCAATGTAGATTTTGCCGACGTAGAAACAGTAATGACCGACAGCGGCGTAGCCATAATGGGTTCTGCACAGGCAAGCGGTGAAGACAGGGCAATAACTGCCGTGCAGGAGGCTTTGAAATCTCCCCTGCTAAACGACAACGACATAAAAGGAGCAAAAAATATCCTTATCAACATTACATCGGGTATAGAAGAGGTAACCATGGATGAAATAGGCCAGATTACAGATTATATACAAGATTGCGCCGGATCTGAAGCCGACCTGATATGGGGAAATGGTGCGGACGAAAGCCTCGGGAATTACCTGAGTGTAACGATTATTGCCACAGGTTTTGGCGCAAACAGTATTCCCGATCTCTATGTAAAACGCAGGCAACTCGACAGGGTTTCGCTTAACGACAACATCGTTGCACCAGTTCAACAAGAAGAAACCGGTTTTGTTGTAAAAGA
Source organism: Bacteroidales bacterium (assembly GCA_046485045.1). Classification (GTDB taxonomy): domain Bacteria; phylum Bacteroidota; class Bacteroidia; order Bacteroidales; family UBA10428; genus JAFGPL01. The sequence goes on along the minus strand of JAWOHT010000049.1, from coordinate 14,982 downwards.
CATAGAGTCACGCCAGGATTCCCGGAATGATCATGCACAGCGCATCATCGAATTCGACATAAAAACTGACAGAGAAGAAGAGCAGATTATTCATATTGCCAAATCGAAAAGCCAGGTTGACCCAAAAAAAGCTGCCGATAGGGTAAGAAATATCCGCAAAACACACGAAAGGCTGAAAGAATTAAAATTCAACAGCATTGAAACAAACAACTACATTGATGAGCTTGAAAACGAACCGGCATATGTGAGAAAAAAACTTAACCTCGATGTGGTAAAACCATCGGAACAATCGAATATTTCAAAATACTCGTTAACAGATGAAGAAACGGGGATAAAACTGAGTAAGAACAATTCTTATCTGCATGACAAAGTAGACTGACAGCTTAAAAAAAGTATCTTTAACCATTCTTTAAACTATAAAACCATGAGCCTTTTTGACAAGGTAAACGACGACCTGATAGCTTCAATGAAAGCACAGGAAAAAGACAAACTCGAAGCCATAAGGGCAGTAAAAACCGCTTTCCTGATTGCAAAATCCGACAAGGGGGCTGCATCAGTTCTTACAGAAGACGAAGAGTTGAAAATAATCCAGAAATTAGTTAAACAGAGAAAAGAATCGGCCGACATTTACAAATCGCAGAACCGCGACGACCTATACAAAAAAGAAATTTTTGAGGCCGAAGTAATCTCAGTATACCTCCCCAAACAGATGAACGAAGAAGAACTGGTGAAAGTACTGAAAGAAATAATATCGCGCACGGGGGCCAAAACCCCGCAGGAAATGGGCAAGGTAATGGGCATTGCAAGCAAAGAACTTGCCGGTAAGGCCGATGGCAAAATGATTGCCACTAAGGTGAAAGAAATGTTAGGAAGTTAATAAAAAAATCAAATATCATTCCATAGCAGAAAGACCTCCTTGGCATACTATTGCTTTTCTTCTGTAATTAATGGTCAATCTGAAAAAATATAGAAGGCTCACTTAGAGTTTATAGTTTTTTTCCTTAAATTGGCATTAGAAACTTTTTTGTTGTGCTAACAGAAAAATAATTAATCTGCCATGCTAAGCCAGTTGTTTAACAATGCCACCCTACTTGTGACACTAATCATGTTTTACAGCCTGTTGACCAGTTATCAGGAGCTGAATACAACAATACGCAAGTGGCTTACGGGGGTATTATTTGGCGGAATAGCAGTTGCGGCCATGAATATGCCGTTTATTCACGAGCCGGGCATTATTTACGACGGAAGGTCTGTAATGCTTACACTGGCAGGACTTTTTGGCGGGATGGTTCCCGGGGCAATTGCAGTTGTGATTGCTTCTGCTTTCAGAATTTATATAGGCGGCGCGGGTGTATATGCCGGCGTTGCAACCATTATCTTATGTACCCTCACAGGCCTGTTTTTCAGAAGGCTTTTCTCAAACAACCCACGGAATATCGATACATCAATGCTTCTGATCATCGGTGTGGTTTCACATATCATTATGCTTGCATGCCAGTTGTTGTTGCCCTGGCCCCTTGCATTTAAGGTTATCAATGACATCTGGTTGCCTGTAATGTTCCTGTTTCCTTTCTTCTTCATGTTAATTGCATACTTCTTAAAAGGAGAGATTTCCAAGATACATACAAGATGGCAGCTCAGGGAGGCTCAGCAGGTTGCAGGATTAGGCCATTACACCTATCTCTTAAATTCAGGAGACTGGACCTGCAGCTATGGACTTGAAGAGATTTTTGGAATTGACACAAATTTTAAAAAGAATAGCGAAGGATGGAAAAAAATCATTAATCTTGAATTCAGGGAAGAGGTATTGCAAATATTCTTAGTTAAAAACCTAAGAAATAACACCCGTTTTGATATTAATTATAAAATAAATGACCAGAAAAACAATAAAGAAAAATGGGTTAGAAATATCGGACACGTTAAATTGACCGATGATGAGAGCACAGCCGAAATCTTTGGCACCATACAAGACATAACATTTATAAAAGAGTCTGAGAATATAATCAGGAGGCAAGCCCAGATTGTAGACCAGGTAAACGACTCAATTATTTCCACCGGCCTCGACGGTAATATTACATGGTGTAACAAAGGCGCAGAGTATTTACATGGGTACGGCATGGAGGAGGTTACAGGCAAACACATTTCGCTGCTTGTGCCAATGGAGCATGGACAGGTTCTAAATGAATACCTGCACCAAAGCATTCATGAAGCGCGGAATTGCCAGTTCGAAATACAGATGAAAAAAAAATCGGGTGATTTGTTTTATGCAAGTGTATCACTGTCGTTGCTAAACGATCAGAGGGGAAATAAAACCGGCATTATTGCATATGCCATTGATTTTACCCGGCAAAAACTAATGGAACGAAACCTGAAGCAGAGCAACGAAGAGTACATGGCCATTAATGAAGAATTGAATGAAAGCCTCGAACGCATACAGCAAATCAATACTGAACTTGAAGAAGCAAAAGAAAAAGCCGAAGAGAGCGACAAGCTTAAAACTGCTTTCCTTACCAATCTGAGCCATGAAATACGCACCCCCATGAACGGGATCATGGGTTTTACTTCTCTGCTTAAAAAGAAAGACCTTTCTTATGAAGAAAAAATAGCCTTTCTCGATATAATTGATCGAAGCAACAAGCGGCTTTTAGTTACCATACAAGATCTGATTGACATATCGAAGATCGAATCCGGAATAATAAGGGTTGATGAACAGAACCTAAGCATTAAAGAATTGCTCGATGAAATTATATTTCTGTTCAGGCCAGAGATTGAAAATCTTCGACTTGAATTTATTATAAAAAACATGCTGAATGCAGATGATAATCTTATTATTTCTGATAAAAACAAAATATATACGGTAATTACCAACCTCATCAACAATGCAAAAAAATTTACCGGCAAAGGGTTTATAGAACTCGGGTGTTACCTGAAGAACGGTTTTATACATTTTTATGTTAAAGACAGTGGAAAAGGAATACCACTTAAAATGCAAGAAGCCATCTTTGAGCGTTTTGTGCAGGAAGAGATGGGCCTTTCGAGAAACTATGAAGGATCAGGGCTTGGACTCTCAATCTCAAAGGCATTTGTAGAGATGATGGGCGGAAAAATATGGGTTGAGTCTGAAAAAGGAAAGGGATCGTGTTTTACATTTTCAATACCATATAAAAATGCAAAAACGCCACCACCAGTTGAAAACAATTCCATCGGCATCGAACACCAAACATCGTTGCAGAATATGACAATTCTTGTAGTTGAGGATGATGAAATTTCTTATAAATATTTTGAAAATTTGTTTGCCGGGACCATAAAGAAAATCTACCACGCAAGAACAGGTATTGAGGCGATAGAGATTTTTAGTAAAAACAACGATATAAACCTGATACTAATGGATATAAAAATGCCCGGGATGGATGGTTATGAAGCAACACGAAAGATAAAACAGTTGTCGCCGGCAATTCCGATAATTGCACAAACAGCTTTTGCTTCAGATAGCGACCGCCAGAAAGCGCTTGAGGCGGGTTGTTCAGACTACATTGCAAAACCCATTGCATCTTCAGCATTGATAGAAAAAATCAAGACATTATTTCTTAAGTAAACGTAGCCGGTAATAATAAAATTTCTAAGCGATAAGCCCGTGGTTTTTAACCACACCATCGGGTGAAACAAACAGAAGATACCTTTTCAAACCGGTGTCACGAACGATCATTTCAAATTGTGTACCCTCTCTGGAATCAATCCTTATAGCGTTCATTATTTCACCATATTGTTCCGAAGATTTTCTCACCAGCTCATCAAGTGCAGATATTTCTAAATTTATATAGGTCTCAAGCCAGTCTCCATCAGTGGTAAAACGTGCAATCTTTTCTGTTTCATGCTCGTAAAAAACCGATTCGTAACCGGCACCATCAACCATCCATTCAACGTTTATAGCATCGGGAAATTTTTTACAAAATACCCCTTTCACCTTTTCGGGTGCATCAATAATATTGCCTGATAATAACGAATTGAAAAAATTCTCAGCCATAACAAAATTAGAATTTCATCTTTAAGACGCATTAATGGCTTAAAGTCACAATGCTAATCTTTATAAAGCTGGTTATAAAGGTACATTACGCGGGCCCTGGCCCTCTTGAGCCGCATCTTGGCAGCACTTTCACTAATCTTTAATGTTGATTGTATCAGCTTAAGCGACAGGTTGTCTTTATATTTCATAAGCAGAAGCACCTTTTCTTCGGGATGAATGATATCAATAACCTTAAGCAACCTCTCGTATTTTAATTCGGTGAAATCCTCTTCATGTTCATCAATAATCTCCGGAAGCATTGAGTTCTGGTTCCATTGCGGGTAATGCAGCTTTTTTTTCGTTCGGAGATACTCTATACAATGGTTGTAGGTAACAGCATAAAGCCATGAAGAAAATGAAGAAGTTCCCCTGAAACTGTCAAGCTTTTCATAGACTTTAGAAAAAATATCCTGCATGAATTCACGCGCCTTAATTTTATCTTTTAATATACTGTAACATTTGTCAGCTACCTTTGCTTGATACTTGTCATATAAAACCTGAAACAATTCTGTTTTACTTTCGTGTTTAATAAGGCTGATAACCTCTTCGTCTTTTAACCCGTTACAATTGTGGCATGACATAATTTAAAAAAATTGTTTGCTACAAAATTAAATTTACGCTGCTACGTTTATAAAAAACCAGAATATAATTTAGTAAACTCTGGTTTTTAACCTTTAATATTCATTTAAATGTACGAATAATACCGGAGATTAAGAAAGTTTAAATCGGTTAGTTTAATTAGTGGCTTTAAGAAACATTAACTAAAGTCTGAGTGAGACAGGTTTTCCGGTACTATGAGGTCATTGGCGTTCTTCAGATTATTTTCTTTTATACTAAATATCATTCACATACGAATTATATTATTTTCTATATCAGGTGACTTTATGAAAAGTTCACGTCATAATATCAGATTTTGAAAACATTTCTTTAGCAATTTTCTGGATGAAATAACAGAAAACAACAAAACAAAAAATAAAACTTAAACTTTTAGGAGGAAAAAATTATGAAAAAAATCTTTGGATTAGGATTGTTAGCTTTAGGTCTCACAGTTATGCTTTCGGGATGTGGCAAACTCCCCCAGGCTGACATTGATGCTGCAACAGCAGCTGTTGATTCGGCAAAAATGGCAGGTGCAGATGTATACCTTGCTGAAGAATTCGCAGCTATTCAGGATTCACTGAATTCTGCAATGGAAAAAATCGAGCAGCAGAAATCAAAAATGTTGAAGAACTTTGCTGAACCTGTAAAACAACTTCAGGAAGTAAAAGCGCTTGCAGCAGAAGCCGCACAAAAAGCCGTAGCCGTAAAAGAACAGGTTAAACTGGAAGTTCAGACTGCATTAGCTGAAGTTACTGCTTTGATTGCCGAAAATAAAGACCTTATCACCAAAGCGCCCAAAGGCAAAGAAGGCAAAGCAGCTCTTGAAGCCATGCAAAGCGAAATTACAGTAATTGAAACAACTGTAACCGAAGCAACATCCTTATTCGATAGCGGTGACTATATGACAGCCAAAGAGAAGATTATGGCTGCTAAAGAAAAAGCTGTTTCTATCAACACCGAATTGAAAGACGCAATTGACAAATATAAAGGAAAGAAATAACAAAAGTTCTTTTCAGCATCGCTGACAACTAAAAACAAAATGCCCCGGGATTGATGCCCCGGGGTTTTTTATAGTTTTGCACGCATGACGATAAAATATAAAAACACCCTTATTTATACTACCGCAGGATTATTAATTTTAGTTCTTTGTTATACCCTTATCTTAATTCTCTTTTCACCAAAATCACCCTATACTTCTGTAGCTGCTGCACGAGAAGCCATTACTGTCTTGAGAAACCACAAAGCCGATAAATATCTGCCCCTGAGGTATGCAATGATGACTGAATCCTACGATTCGTTATTAATAAAATGGAGACTTGAAAATGAACGGTTTATATTCAAAAGAGATTATTCTGAAATAAAAAATCTGGCAGATACTTTAATCATAAAAGCCAAAGCGCTAACTTCAGAATCTGTAAGCATCGGCAATAACCTTGATATTTTGTTAAGAAACGACCTTGAAGCTGCCTCAAGGCATTTTTCTCGTTACGACAGCATTTTTAGCAGAATTCCCATTCCACAGGGGCTTACTGAAAAATATACCCTGGGAAAATTACTCTATATTGAAAGCATTACGGCATTTAAAAATGCCGAACTCAATAACTCTTTTAAAAAATTACAATCGGCAACAAAACTTTGCAATGAAGCAACAGGACTGGTCAGGGAATATCTGGTTTCCTATTTTAATCACTATGATTACTGGGTTAACCTGGTTGAAGATGCCATAAAAACTTCGGGCAAAAGAAAAGATTATGTTATTATTGTTGACAAATTTGCCAGGAGCTGCCAGGTATATTTCGCCGGAAAACTAAAACATACTTTCGAAACAGAACTTGGCCCAAACTGGATAGGTGACAAACGGCAAAGGGGTGACAATACAACACCCGAGGGAAGATACCTGGTTTCGAAAAAACTTGGCCCAAAGCAAACAATGTACTATAAGGCTTTGTTGATCAATTATCCAAATGATGAAGACAGGAAAAGATTCAAAGATGAAATCCGAAACGGCACACTGCCAGCAAATTCAGATATTGGCGGGCTGATAGAAATACATGGTGATGGCGGCAAAGGCTTTCACTGGACCAATGGTTGCATTGCCCTTAAAAATAAGGATATGGACAATGTTTTCAGGGCAGCCTCAGTTGGAACCCCTGTAGTAATCGTCGGGTCTACCAAAAAGCTCACAGAATTGTTTAACCTTGATTGATATGGAAAAAAAAGAATTCTTTAATAATCTTAAATATCATGCCCTTAAACTCTTAAAAAACTTTTCAGTAGCAACTAAAGTTCATTTTCAAAAAATTACCGAAAGCGAAAAGTTTATTAAATCCTTCAAACTGATTACCCGGGCTGTTAAAACATCAAGTATCATAATAGGTGTAATCCTGGTTTTTCTTGTAGTAATACCTCTTTTACAGGAGCTGTCCATTGGTTTAAGACCGGTACAAAAACACAATCAGAATATCGAACTCACTGAAAAAGAGATAAACACGAAAATCAAAAAAATTGAAAGAGAAAACCTGAACCTTCAAAGAAAACTGAACTGGAAAACCCCATGGCAACCATACCTTATTGTGAATTCAACAATTAACGAGTTTTTTCTATACAAGGGCAACAAGCTTATAAGAGAAGGCATTTGTTCAACCGGAAGCTACATAATGCTCAAAGCTGCCGATGAAAAAAAATGGGTTTTTAAAACTCCGCGCGGGGTTTTCAGAATACAGGGCAAAGTAACATCTCCGTTATGGATTAAGCCAGACTGGGCCTTTGTAGAGGATGGCTTGCCGGTACCATCAAAAACTGCAAACGAAAGATACGAATATGGTGTATTGGGCGATTATGCCCTTAGTCTTGGGCAAGGCTACCTTATACATGGCACGCTGTATCAGCGTTTTTTAGGCCTGCCGGTGACACATGGCTGCATACGCATGGGCGACGAAGACCTTGAAGCAGTGTATAAAACACTCGATATAGGGTCAAAGGTGTATATCTATTAACACAATAAATAACAGCAAAAATGAATGAATCTTCCAATACCGGAACTTGGCAAAAAATACACAAGAATCTTCTAAAGTTCAGGGTTTATCATATTGCCTGCTCATTATTCGCCGTCTTCTTAATTATATACCTGGTGTTTTCGCTTATGGCACCCTATAAAGCATTAAAATCTTTTGAGGAAATGTTCCAGGCAACAGAAAAAGAGCACTGGGACCTGGCTAATATAAATGCCGGTACCGACAGTATTATTAAATCGGGCGCTGCTATCAGTTCAAAGGTGATGCTCGCCGGTTTTGACTCTATCAGCTTTGCAGTCAACCTGCCCGACAGCACCATTTCACTTGTATTTCAGGGAGTTACCATTCATACTTCAAAAATCACGCGGTACAAGGTTAGCAGGTTCTTTAGTAAGGCAGCCAAACAGCATCTCTATAAGTACCTTTCCACACCATTTATTGCGGAGCATTATAACTCAAGCATTGTGAAAGTGCCTATTGTGGTTAAACACGCGCCCAAAGACACAGCCGAAGCCAATAGGCAGAAAATGGTACCTGAACCTCCCCGTGAAAAATATGTAAGGGTTTCTTTCGGGTTTGATAAACCGCTGCAACTGGTAATTGAACAAGAAGAAAATACCGCCGTCAAGGAAAAATTTAAATCTTTTGCCCTGAGAACCGGTGACAAGATAAGGTATTTTGCCAATTCAGCTTCTGGCGTTTTTACCTTTAGCATACCCGGTTATACCCCCTGGATAAAAATAAGCTTACCGGGCGACGAAGCCAAAACAATCTTTAGGGCGCTTCCTGAAGCAGCAGCCCTGACCCTTGAACTATAAATTGTTTGTTGTTAAAGTTACAGGTTGTTTATTTGCGCATAGAAAAAATCTGATACAAATAATGTTTAAAAAACCTGGTATTTTTTTATTTTGAAAAACAAATTAATGCGACATAGTATCTTACCGTGTAAAAGTATTTCTTTAATAGGCCGAAGCTTACAGGCCCTTTTCCCTGAAAGCTTTACCGAAAGCCATGTAAACATCATCTTAAGGAGCCTAGTGAAAATTGATCCGGGTGTGCACCAATTAAATCATAAAGAACAAATTGAGGTCGCAAACCGGGTATTTCATCTCAAAATGTTTTCTGGTTCTGGTAAAGAAGACTTTCAGGAATTCAACAACAATCTTCTTCAAAATACTGCGGGCAGAAATCATAGGATTACCATAGAGTTAGAGCCACCCATAAATTTTTTTGATAACCCTAAAAACATAACTATCAACACTGTAACAGATTTTATAAATGAATTAATATTTGTTATGCAACACGGGGTATGGAATATTAATGCCAAGAAACTCAGGTCAGGGAAGAATAGTTCAACACCGGGAAATAACAGTGAACTCGTACGCCTTATTTCTGTTGTTGCACACACAGCCAATCCTGATGTCATTTTTACAGAGTAACCAGTAATCTTCAATACAGGCAATATAGTATAAGTATTCTCATACCTTTATCTCTGTTAGTTTCCTTAATAATTTTCTTACATCGTTAAACGACTCAAGGTTATACTTCGCCAGGGTGTTCACCATACCGACTTTGATCGTGAATGCCGAACGGGGCAGTTCATTAAAAAGATATTCATCGGTCCAGTCGTCGCCAATGCCCAGAATAAAACTGTAATCCTCCCCGGCAATTTTCTTTGAGGCAGCCTTGCCTTTGTTTATACCGCTGTTTTTTATTTCTATCACTTTGTTTCCTTCAAGAATTTCGATGTTCCTGTTGGCAATCAGGCTGGTAAGTTCATCTTTCAACTCAATTGCCCGCAGGTTCCCGAGATCGGGGTCGCACTTTCTGAAATGCCATACCAGTGAGAAATTTTTCTCTTCAACAAAACTACCGGGTGTACGGTCTACATAAAATTCTATCAGGGGGTGTATAAGCTCCTTCCATTCATTGTTTACCTTCTCTACCAGCTCCCATTCAGACAGGGGTTCTTTAATCCACACACCGTGTTCGGTTATCAGCGAATAGTTTTTTTGGCCAAACCACTCTGTAAAAGTTTCTTTATCCCTTCCGCTGATTAAAACAACCTCGGTGCCTTTTTTCATGGCAAGCTGGTCAAGCAGTTGGTAAAGTTCTTCGTCGGGACTGGCCAGTTCGGGTTTCTTCTGGAAACCTACAAGGGTACCGTCATAGTCGAGAAATAATATCCGCTTTTTGGCCTCGGAATAAGCATTAAGCAGTTTAAGCTCTTCCTCAGTAACCAGTTTCTTGGTGGCATATCTGTTTCGGGTAACCACTGTATTCGTAAGGCTGTTCAAAAAATCTTTGGTCCATTTTTCAATATTATACCTGCAAAGTCGGTTTTGTAAAACAGAAATCCGCTCTTCCTGTTCTTTTTCAGACATAAGAATAGCACTATTCAACGCTTCGGCTATCTCACCGTAGTTATTTGGGTTAATGGTAATGGCTTCTCCCATTTCCTTGGCCGCCCCTGCCATCTCACTAAGTATCAATACCCCCCTGCCATTGATCCTGGTAGCGAGGTACTCTTTTGCCACGAGGTTCATACCGTCACGAATAGGGGTAATAAGCGCTATGTCGGAGTATGCATATAGTTCAATAAGGCTCTCGAAAGGAAGCGACCGATAAAAATACAGCACGGGGGTCCAGTTGATTGAAGCATACTTGCCGTTAATACTGCCAACAAGTTCATCTACTTCACTTTTCATGGCCTGGTATTGTTCCACATTCGATCTCGAAGGTACGCAAAGCATTATTAAGGTAACTTTTTTATGAAACTGCGGAAATTGCTCAAGAAAATATTCATAGGCCCTGAGCCGGTTGGCAATACCTTTGGTATAATCAAGCCTGTCAATAGACAGGATTAATTTTATATCTGGGATTAAAGTGACTAAGCTTTCAATCTCCTTTGCCATCTGGGTTTTATCCTTCTCAGGTTTGTCTTTTAGCTTAATTGCGGCATTATTGTATCGTTCATAATCAATGCCCATCGGAAAAGAATCAACTTTTACAATCCGGTTTTCAAAACTTATCTGGTTAAGATTGATATCATAACCAAGCAGTCTGCGGACAGAACTTATGAAATGTCGTTCGTAATCGTACGTGTGAAACCCTAACAAATCAGCCCCCAGCAATCCTTCGATGATCTCCCTGCGCCAGGGCAGGCTTCTGAACAGCTCGAAAGAAGGAAAAGGTATATGCAGAAAGAACCCGATAAGCATATCCTTACGGGCATCTTTAATCATTTTTGGAAGCAACTGCAGATGGTAATCATGCACCCATACAATGTCATCATCTTTAATATAATCAAGTACTTTTTCTGCAAAACGTTTGTTCACATCCACATAAGAATTCCAGAAGACATCTTCATACTCTGCATACTGCATAAAATAATGATACAAGGGCCAAATAGTCTTATTACTGAACCCGAAATAATAGTTCTCCATCTCATTTTCATTCAGGTACACAGGTATGCAGTTATGTTCTTCAAGTTTTCTGTTGATATCGTTGAGCAATGTCAAATCGAGGCTGTCGAAATTCAAACCGGGCCAGCCTATCCACACGGTTTCATAAAATTTATGCACCGAGCTCATTCCTGTGGCCAGGCCCCCTACGCTTGGTTCTACATTTACATGGCCATTCTGTATAGAAATATTTATTGGTAACCTGTTTGAAACAATAACAATTCTTTGCATAACTTTTAATTGAAGGATGAGTAAAATTAGCCCAGAAAACAAATTTACTTTTAACTACCGGTAAATACACTTATTTTTACAAAAAAGCAGAAAAAACATGCAAAACCTTAATTACGGGGTAATAGGAAATTGCCGCAGCGCCGCGCTTGTTTCACAAACAGGGTCTGTTGACTGGCTATGCCTCCCTAAATTTGATTCTCCCTCTATCTTTGCAAAAATACTTGACAATGAAGTTGGTGGCAGTTTTGAAATAATCGCCGAACCGGGTTACAATTATTCACAGTCTTATGTTCGCCGTACAAACATTCTTGTTACCAAAGTATGGAATGAATCAAATGCTTTTGAAATAATTGATTTCATGCCCCGGTATATTTCAGAAACCGGGAATCATTACAACCCGCCCGATATTATTAGGTATATCAAATACAAATCAGGCACGCCCCGGTTCAGGGTAATTTACAATCCGCGCCTTGAATACGGCAGGCATGATACAAAAACCAGGATATATAATGATTATATAAAAAGCCACACCACCAAGGGATCTTATGACACGGTATACCTGTATACCAATTTTGACAAACGCAAAGTCATAAAAAGCGAAATCATAGAATTAAAAGAAGACGGCTATTTTATTTTAAGTTATAACCAAAAGATTCTTAAGCAAACTACCGACCGTGAATACCTTAAACTTCAGCGCACCAAAGTTTATTGGTTAAACTGGTCTGAACGCACGAAAGTGTACAGTAAATATAACGAAGAAATAATACGCAGCGCCCTGGTATTGAAACTTCTCAGCTATGATAATTCAGGTGCGATACTGGCAGCGGTCACAACATCGCTGCCGGAATCAATCGGCGATATAAGAAACTGGGACTACAGGTATTGCTGGTTGCGTGATTCTTCAATGGTAATCAAGGTAATGACCGATCTGGGTCATGCCAGTGTAGCGAAAAGATACCTGAATTTCATCAGACAGATTATACCCGATAAAGATGAAAAAATTCAGATAATGTACGGGATAAACGGCGAACGCAACCTGCACGAGTCTATTCTCGGCCACCTCACAGGTTTTAAAGATTCAGCGCCTGTGCGCGTGGGCAATGCCGCGTACAAACAAAAACAAAATGATATCTATGGCATATTGATGGATACCATTTATCAGCAGTTCAGGCTGTTTGATGTATCGCTCGAAAACAGTGAAGACCTGTGGACCATTACCAGAAGCATTGTGAGAATTGTTGAAAAGAACTGGAAAAAACCCGACAGGGGTATCTGGGAGATAAGAAACGAGCGGAAACATTTTACCTTTTCGAAAGTACTCTGCTGGGTAGCAGTAGACCGTGCCATAAAAATTGCCCGTCTTATTAATCAGATTGAATACCTTAGATCATGGGAAAGATTAAAAGAAAAAATCAAAAAAGATGTAGTCGAAAATGCATGGAACGATGATATACAAGCGTTTACACAGTCATACAGTTCACCCGATATGGATGCATCGGTGCTGTTGATGGAACCATATGGTTTTATTGAAGCAGCAGATGAAAAATATAAATCAACCGTGAAGGCAGTTAAGACACATCTGGGCCACAACGGCCTTGTTTACAGGTATAAAAACAAGGACGATTTTGGTACGCCCGGTTCAGCATTCACAATCTGTACCTTCTGGTTGATCAACAGCCTTTATAAGACAGGAGAAAAAGAAGAAGCCATAAAACTATTCGATAAGATTCGGGGCTATTCAAACCATCTTGGGCTTTATAGCGAAGACATTGACTTTACCACGAAACAAATGCTCGGAAATTTTCCACAGGCATATTCACACCTGGCGCTTATTGAAACCGCCGTAATTCTTTCTGGTGGTATATTATCAACCGAAGGTTTATTAAAACAAATTTTTAAATAATGAAACCATTATCGGCGGGTTATTGTAACCCATTCTAAATAAATTCACAAAAATCATGAAAAACAGAGCTATAATCTTATTTATCGCGTTGCTTGCAGGTATTATTGCCTTCTATTCTTGTACAAAAGAAGACAGGGACAATACACTCGATTTGCTATTGAACAATACCTGGGTATACGACTCTTTGGCAGTTTCTGACCCGGAAAACAGCATGCTGATGATTGCCGCTACTTTTACGCATTTGGGGTTCAAAGGAAATGAGTATGATTTTTCTTCTGATGGCAACTATACTGTTAAATCTGATATGCTGAATGAGGGCGGAATATGGGAATTATCAGAAAATAAACTAATTATGGACAAAGGCACCGAAGATGAAATGGAATTGGAGATTCTCGCCATAAACAGCAGTATTGTTGAATTTAAGTTACCAATGGAGGGAGAAATATTCAGTGTTCCTTTCAGCGGTTATGTCATTCTGAAATTCCAAACGAAATAACAGACACAATCAGATAAGTGTGATGCCCTGAATTCATATATTGAATTTAGAAAAAAATCCACAATATCTTGCCTGCAATTCATTCTATTCTTATATTGGTACTTGAAAAAAGTAAAACAGCCAAAAATGGAACCTACCAGAATATTTGACCTGCTCGACAGGTATATGAATCTATTTCCTGAAGCGGATGTGCTTGCTGCAAAAACAGATGGGGTATGGATCAAATACACATCAAAGGATTATAACCAACTATCGGCCTGGTTCGCACTGGGGCTTCTTGAACTTGGGTTTAACAAGGGTGATAAAATTGTTACCATAACAAATAACCGCCCGGAATGGAACTTTGTGGATATGGGCATGGCAATGATCGGCGTTATTCATGTACCGGTTTACACTTCGCTGAGTTCTGCTGAATATAAATACATCATAGAGCATTCCGATGCACGCATGGTGATCGCCTCAGACAATAAGCTTTATGATACCATTAAATCTGTTTGCGAACAGATTAAGCAGGTTGAATTTGTCTTTACTTTCAACAAATATCAGGATTCAAGGTACTGGATGGAAGTAATTGAGATGGGTAAAAACAGTAAATCCGGATCAATTGAAAAAATGGAAAAACTCAGGCAGGAAATTAAACCTTCCGATCCGGCTTCATTAATTTACACTTCAGGAACTACAGGCACTTCAAAGGGAGTGCTACTCTCACACAATAACCTTGTCAAAAACTTTCTTGCTGCTACCGAAGTTTTCAAACTGGGCCCCGACGACCGTTACCTCAGCATCCTGCCCCTTTGTCATGTAGGAGGCAGAATGGGTAACTACCAGACCCAGTATGCAGGTGCCTGTATATATTATGCAGAGAACATGGGAACCATTGCCGTTAACCTTAAAGAGATAAAAGCCACCGGTTTTGACGCAGTTCCCCGAATTCTCGAAAAAGTATTTGATAATGTAATGGCCAAAGGACGAAGCCTTAAAGGGTTGAAAAAATCAATTTTCTTCTGGGCCGTGAGGCTTGGGCTCAGGTACAAGCCATTTGGTGAAAACGGCTGGTTCTATGAGCAGAAACTAAAGATTGCCGATAAGCTTATTTTCAGTAAATGGAGAGAAGCCCTGGGAGGCTGCACACGTCTTGTGGGTTGCGGAGGCGCAAGTCTGCAACCGCGACTGGAACGGATTTTCTGGGCTGCCGGCATTAAAATTCTGAA